>DAOPJF010000212.1:0-5223 GCA_035399525.1 Candidatus Krumholzibacteriia bacterium
TATCCGGAAATCAAAGTCCTCCGGAAATGATAGGCAATAAGTCTTGATTTGGGAACGGGTTCGAGGGGGTGGAAATCCGTCGGCCGGGGCTCCGGCCGCCGCGCGGGAGGGCACCGCGGCCCGGGCCCCGGGGCGGCGACACCGCGCAGGCAGCCGGCCCTCCCCGGGGACGGCTATGGAACCCCTTGAAAAGACAAATTTTGTCTGGTATTATGACCTCCTATCGCTGTCTGCAACCGACCATCACCCGGGGGGAGTGACTCCATGGTCAGCGCGCGCACCTTTGCCATCCGATCGGCTCTCTTGATCCTTGTCAACCTGGCGGTCCACGCTGCGTTCGCCGCGCCCGGCGACGAGAACTGGGACACGGCCTTCGGGCTGCCCGGCGTGCACGGAACCGTCGAAACGACCGTGACCTACGGGGGCGGCCTGGTCGTCGGCGGATTGTTCGACTCGGTCGGCGGGCTGGCCGTCGGCAACCTGGCGCGCTGGGACGGCACGCAGTGGTCCACCATGGGCGATCCCTTCGATGCCGAGGTCCTGGCCCTGGCCGTGTGGAACGGCGAACTGTACGCGGGCGGCTGGTTCACCGGCGGCCTGGCGCGGTGGGACGGGTCGGCCTGGGTCGACGTCGATGGCGGCGTGGACGGCGGCGTCGAGGGCTTCGCCGAGTGGAACGGGGCCCTGGTCATCGCCGGCGACTTCATCGAGGTCGGCGGCGGCGCCCTCGGCACCGCCGGAGTCGTGCTGTGGGACGGCGTGGACTGGATCGACCTCGGGGGCGGCCTCGAGGGCTCGGCCAAGGCGGCCGCGGTCTACGGCGGATCGCTCTACGTCTGCGGCCAGTTCGAGTATGCCGGCGGCGACTACGCCGGCAACATCGCCCGCTGGAACGGCAGCGCCTGGTCGGCCCTGGGCAGCGGCCTGACCGACGATGTCGGCGATGCCTACAACGCCTACGGCACGGCGATGGTCGTCCAGGGCGGGAAGCTGGTCGTGGGCGGCATGTTCGCCGAGGCCGGCGGCGTGGCCGTCGAGGGGCTGGCCGCCTGGAACGGCACCTCGTTCAGCGGCGTCGGCACGCCGTCCCTGGGCGGCGAGGTCTACGCCCTCGGCCTGCGCGGCACCGACCTGGTGGCCAGCGGCGACTTCGGCTCGGTCGAGGCGTGGAACGGCGCGTTCTGGAGCACCCTGGGCAGCGTCGCCGGATACGTGAACTCCCTGGACGAGCACCTGGGCGACCTCATCGTCGGCGGCGCGTTCTCGCAAGTGTACGGTTCGGGTTCGGCCTCGGGGCTGGCCGCGTACGACGGCAGCTGGTCGGCCCTGGCCCAAGGGCAGGGCGTGGTCGGCACGGTGGAGTGCATCCACGAGTGGAACGGCACGCCCGTCGTCGGCGGCGCCTTCCAGCGGGCCGGCGAGGTCACCGGCGTCATCGCGGCCTGGGACGGCAGCGCCTGGACCCCGCTGGGCGGCGGCATCCCCGGCACCTTCGGCGCCCGCGTCGAGGCCATGACCACCTTCGAGGGCGACCTCGTGGCCGCCGGTGCGTTCACCACCGCCGGCGGCGTGGCCGCCAACAAGATCGCCCGCTGGGACGGCGCGCAGTGGAGCGCCATGGGCGCCGGCTCGGCCGCGACGGTCAGCGGCCTGCAGGTGCTCGACGGCGTGCTGTACGCCAACGGCTACTGGAGCGGCCAGCAGACGCTCGGCCGCTGGAACGGCAGCGACTTCGATCCCCTGGGCACGGGCGTCGCCGGGGGCGTGCAGATCCTGTACGGCCTGGGCTCGTACCAGGGCGACCCGGTGATGGGCGGCGGCTTCACCTCGGTCGACGGCGTGCCGGCCAACAACATCGCGCGCTGGAACGGGACCACCTGGCAGGCGCTGGGCGTCGGCACCAGCGGCGCGGTCTTCGCCATCCACGAGGTGGGCGGCCTGCTGTACGTCGGCGGCGTGTTCACCCAGGCGGGCGGCCAGCCGGCGGCCAACGTCGCGGTGTGGAACGGGTCGGCGTGGAGCGCGCTGGGTGCGGGCGTCAACGGCCGCGTGTTCAGCATCGCGTCGGTCGGCAGCGACGTGTACGTCACCGGCGAGTTCACGCAGGCGGGCGGCCAGCCCGCGGCCCACATCGCGCGGTGGGATGGCGCCGCCTGGCACGCGCTGGGGTCGGGCCTGGACGACGACGGCCACGGCCTGGCTCTCATCGGCGCGCAGTTGTGGGCGGGCGGCGCGTTCACGACGGCCGGCACCTCCGGCTCGCTGGGCGTCGCGCGCTGGCAGACCGGCGGCGCCTCGGCGGCCCCGCTGCCGGTGGGGCCCTCGCGCATCGCCCTGCGTCCGGCCTGGCCGAACCCCTTCACCGCATCGACCACCCTGGCGTTCACCCTGCCCGAGGCGGCGGACGTCACGGTCGATGTCTACGACGTGCGCGGGGCGCGCGTCCGCTCGCTCGTCGGCGGGGCCCTGTCGGCAGGATCGCACGCCGTCACCTGGGACGGGCGGGATCGCCTGGGTCGCCCGGCCCCGTCGGGAGTGTACGTCATGGCGGTCCGGGACGGCGTGTCGGCGGCGCGGCGCAGCGTCGTGCTCACGCGCTAGGCCGTGCCGGCAACCAAATCCGTGGAATTCCGTCTAGACGCCGGTCGTCGACGATGCACACCTTCGCAGCGGGAGAATCCATGAGCGCAATATTCAAGTTCGGCGAGGACGTGGACGGCTACACCATCCCGGTCCTGAACGAGCGCGAGATCCGGGCCGGCGCGGGCCTGCTTTTCGTGGTCATGTTCGTGGCGATCCTCGTCGCCATCCTCAAGCACGACTTCCTCCTGCTGAAGTACGGCATCGTCATCTTCCTGACCGACATCCTGGTCCGCGTGCTGGTCAGCCCCCGGTTCGCGCCGTCGCTGATCCTGGGGCGCTGGACCGTCCGCAACCAGGTGCCCGAGTACGTCGGCGCGGCGCAGAAGAAATTCGCCTGGATCATCGGCGTCGTCCTGGCTTCGACCATGTTCGTCCTGGTGAACATCGTGAACTCCTACAGCATCATCACCGGCCTCATCTGCCTGATCTGCCTGGTGTTCCTGTTCTGCGAGACGGCCTTCGGCCTCTGCATCGGCTGCAAGGTCTACGGGCTGATCAGGCGGGAGAAGGCGCAGTACTGCCCGGGCGAGACCTGCGACGTCGCGTCCCGGCACCCGATCCAGAAGACTTCCTGGGTCCAGGCGCTGATCGTCCCGGCGTTCGTCGCGTACATCTACCTCGCGGCGGTGCTGTTCAACGACCACTTCAAGGCGCCGCCGCACGCCCTGTTCGGGCCTGACGTCGAGGCGCCGACTGAGTCGCGCTAGGTCGGCCGTCGGGGCGGCGGCACCCTGCGTTCCGACCTGCCGGTGGACGCCGCGCGGGGATGGTCCTAGGATGCGGGCGACGTCCTGCTGCGGTGGCGAGGGCGGCGGATCCCGCGACCCAAGGTGGAGCATGAGCCCCATTTCGCACGTCTCCCGGACCGGCATCGCGATCGGCCTGGCGCTGGCCGTCTGCCTGGCCTCGGGCCCGGCGTCGCCGGCCCGCGCCCAGGACCCTCCCGTCTACAGCCTCGGCGTCGTGCCCCAGTTCGAGGCGCGTGCCCTGGCCGACATCTGGCTGCCCATCCTGGCCGAGCTCGAGCGCCGCACGGGGTACCGCTTCGACATGCGCGGTTCGGCCACCATCCCCGTCTTCGAGGCCAGCTTCGAGGCCGGCGAGTTCGACTTCGCCTACATGAACCCGTACCACTGCCTGGTGGCCATGGAGACGCAGGGCTACGCGCCGCTGGTCCGCGACGGTTCGCGGATGCTGTTCGGCGTGCTGGTCGTGCGCAAGGACAGCCCGTACCACGCCGTGACGGATCTCGAGGGCCAGGCCATCTCGTTCCCCGCCCCCAATGCGCTCGGGGCATCGCTGCTGATGCGCGCCGAGCTCACGCGCAAGGTGGGCATCACGTTCGCCGCGGTGTACGCGCAGACCCACAGCTCGGCGTACCTGAACACGGTGCTGGGCGAGACGGCCGCCGCGGGCGGGGTCATGAGCACCTTCGACCAGCAGCCGCCGGAGATCCGTGACCAGCTGCGGATCATCTACGAGACGCAGCGCACGCCGCCGCATCCCGTCGTCGCACACCCGCGCGTGCCGGCCGTGGTCAGGGACGAGGTGACGCAGGCGCTGCTGGACATGGCCGCCACGCCCGAGGGGCAGGCGATGCTGGCGAAGATCCCCATGGTGCAGGCCGTGCCGGCCGACGCCTCGGAGTACGCCGCGCTCCGGGAGCTGGGGTTGCGCGACTTCTACGTGAAGTGAGGCGCGCGGCCTGATGCCGGTGGCCGATACCGGCCGCCGACGTTACCCTGCCGGCTGGCGCCCGTGCCGGCGGCCATTCCCGTCACCATTCAGCCTACAGGCGAAGCGGCTGCCGCCGTTCCGTATGCCACGGAGATGCCGTGCCGCGACGAACCGTTGCCCACCTGGCTCTCGTCATGCTCGGCCTCGCCGCCGGCTGCAACGACACCTCGGCGCCGGCCCGGCCGGCCGCCACCCATGACCTCGTCTTCGAGGGCTATCCCGACGGCCTGCCCGAACTGATGCTGCGCGACGGCGACACCGGCGAGGTCCGCCGCCTGCTGCCGTCCGGCGCCCTGGCCATGCAGCCGGCGGCGTCGCCCGACGGCAGCCGCATCGCCTTCGCCGTGGTGAACACCGACTCGGGGACCGGCGACATCTTCGTCGTGGACCGCGATGGGCAGAACCTGACCCAGCTGACGTTCGACGAGGCCCTGGACGAGCAGCCGGCCTGGTCGCCCGACGGCGCGCGCATCGCGTTCCGCAGCGAGCGCACCCTGCGGCTGGGCGACATCTGGGTCATGGACGCCGACGGCGGCAACCCGGTGAACCTGACGCCCGATCCGCCGGGCATCGCCATCGAGGAGCATCACCCCTGCTGGTCGCCCGACGGCGCGCGCATCGCGTTCATCAGCACCGCCGGCGGCGAGAACGACCCCTGGACCATGGCCGCCGACGGCACCGACTGGGTGCACCTGGCCACGTCGATCAACTTCGACAGCGAGCCGGCCTGGTCGCCCGACGGGGCCACCATCGCGTTCCGGCGCTCGAGCGCCGAGGACCCCGGCGACATCGTGCTGGTGCCCGCCGGCGGCGGCGGGTCCGAGACGGTGCTGGCGCTGGACG
>DAOPJF010000213.1:0-5215 GCA_035399525.1 Candidatus Krumholzibacteriia bacterium
CGAGCAGGTCGATGCCGTTCATCTCGGGCATGCTCCAGTCCGAGAGCACGAGGTCGTACGACCCGCCCTTGATCTTGCCCAGGGCCTCGACGCCGTTCTCGGCCTCGTCGACCTCGCAGTTCTCGTAGCCGGCCTGGCGGAGCGTCCGCTTGACGATCATCCGCATGGCCTTGCTGTCGTCCACAACCAGGAGCTTCATCGCTGTCCTCCGGGAAAACCGGCCGCAGCCGGGGGGTCCACGTTACGTGCCCTCGAACACCGAGACCACCATGCACTGTCCGGCCTGGGCCACGCTCACGCGCTGCGAGAGCTGGCTGCCGGGGACGTTGATCAGGTAGTCCAGGCCCTTGGTCACCGTGGGCAGCGACAGCGCGCAGCCCTCGGGAAGATCGATCTTGAACTGGCCGGCCAGGAGGTTGGCGACCTCGCCGAGCGCGTCGCGGACCTCGTCCTCGGACAGCTCGTCCGGCTCCATCATGAACATGGCCGCGGCGATGTCGACCGCCATGGCGTAGCTGCACTCGGCCGAGACGACGCCCTGCCAGTTCCCCGAGATGTGGACGCAGGCGGTGGTCCAGTACTCGGTGCCACGGTTCCCGTAGTCGGGACCGTCCAGCGGGCTGACCGGATCCTCGCGCAACGACGCCAGGACGGTGTCCACCTGCTCCGTGAGCCTGCTCTCCAGCACTTCCATGTTCGCTCCCTTGGGTTCCTGTTGCCGTCCTCAGCCCGTGACCCCGACGCCGCGGTAGGCGGCGCCGAGGGCGGCGGCGATATCGTCGAGAGGCAGGACATGCTGCACCGCACCCAGCTCCGCGGCGGCCTTCGGCATGCCGTAGACCACGCACGTCGCCTCGTCCTGGGCGATGGTCACGGCGCCCGCCCTGCGCAGGGCCAGCAGCCCCGCCGCCCCGTCGTTGCCCATGCCCGTCAGCACCACGGCCATCACGTCCGCACCGACGTACCGGGCCACCGAATCGAAGAGGATGTCCACGGCGGGCCGGCACGAATGCACCTTCTCGCCGTCAGTCAGCGCGGTGCGCAGCTCGATGCCCGAGCGCTGCACCACCAGGTGACGGTCGCCGGGGGCGACGTAGACCGTGCCCGGCTCGAGCCGCTCGCCGCCGGCGGCCTCGACCACCCTGACCTGCGCCTTCTCGTTCAGCCGCTTGGCGAAGGCCCCGGTGAAGAGCTTCGGCATGTGCTGCACGATCAGGGTCGGCGGCGCCGTCTCGGGCAGGGCCGCGATGACCTTCTCGACCGCCGGGGGACCGCCGGTCGAGGCGCCGATCACCAGCAGCCGCTTGCGCGGCAGCTTCACGACGTTGGCGCGGTGTGCCGGAGCGGCGCCGTCGCCGTCGACCAGCCGCCTGACCTTCGCGTTGGCCGCGATGCGGATCTTCTCGGCCAGCAGGCCGGTGCGCTGGGCCAGCTGCTCGGCCGTGCGGGGCTTCCACACGGCGTCGACCGCGCCCAGCTCCATGGCCCGCACCCAGGTCGGACCGCCGGTCGCCGCCAGCGAGCTGTGCAGCACGACGGGCATCGGCGCGCGCTTCATGAGAACCTCCAGGAACTGCAGGCCGTCCATCCGCGGCATCTCGACGTCGAGGGTCAGCACGTCCGGCCGCAGCGTCAGGATCTTGTCCCGCGCCACGTAGGGGTCGGTCGCGGTGCCGACCACCTCGATGTCGGGCTCCTTGCCGAGGTAGCGGGTCAGGATCTTCTGGACCGGGACGGAATCGTCGACGACCAGGACGCGGATCCTCCTGCCTGCCATCAGCGCCCTCCCCCGCCGGCCATCTCGGTCGGCACCGGACCGCCGAGGTGCAGTCCGATGCGCACCCAACCGTCGCCGAAGAAGATCCGCGTGGAGTGGGTCTCGGCCGCGGCCGTCGCCGGGTCGCCCCGGTACTCGTCCACCTCGGGATGCTGCAGCTCGAACTTGCCCTCGCCGTGGGCGAACTCGGCCAGCAGGTTGCCGCCGAAGACGTTGGTCAGCTCGCCGAGGGCGTCGAGCATCTGCTGCTTGGCC
This sequence comes from Candidatus Krumholzibacteriia bacterium, assembly GCA_035399525.1. GTDB lineage: Bacteria > Krumholzibacteriota > Krumholzibacteriia > LZORAL124-64-63 > LZORAL124-64-63 > JACZKN01. The sequence continues at coordinate 2,033 of DAOPJF010000213.1, forward strand.
ACCGGCTCGCCGTCGACGCCGAGCATGTTGTCGGCGATCTCGCTCAGGGCCTCGATGGGCATCTCCATGGTGATCTCGCCGTGGAAAGGCCCGGTGAAGGGCATCCGCGAGCGGATCCAGAGCCCCGGGCCGACCGGCGGGCTGTCTTCCGCGTCGGTGATGAACGCGAACGCCATGGTCTCGAGCACCTGGCGGCCGAGCCGGTCGATGGCCTCGTCCGCGTCGGCCGGGAGCTGGACCTCGGCCTCGGCGGCCTGCGGCCGCGCGCCCGACAGGACCTCGCCCACCACGGCGCTGATGTCCTCGGGCGTGAACGGCTTCGAGACGAAGGAGACCCCGAGGTCGGCCATCTCCTGGATGCGCGAGTCGCTGGACTCGGACGACACCACGATGCAGGGCAGGTCGGCCACGCTCGCGGTCGCCCGCACCTGGCGGATCATGTCGGGGCCGCGCATCACCGGCATGTGGATGTCCACGAGGGCCAGGTCCACCGGCTTCGAGAGGATGACGTCCAGCCCCTCCTGCCCGTTGGCGGCCTGCATGACCTCGTCGATGTCCAGCTCGGTCATCTTCAGCGCCCGCACCAGCATCCGGCGCATCGCGACGCTGTCGTCGACGATCAGCACCTTAAGCCCCATGGGAGACTCCTTCGAAGAGTTCGATTGCGCCGGCCAGGCCGGTCGCCACGTCGGCGCAAAGCGCCTCCAGCTTGTCGCTCGAGAGCCCGAGGCGGTGGGCCGCCGCGTCGCTCATGTTGATGGCCATGCCGTCGCTGCCCAGCCCCACGCCGACGAACTTCGCGACGAGGTTGCCGACATGGACGGCGTCGCCGACCGTGGTCGGGGCCGCGTCCGGGTCGTGGTGGGCCCCGATGGCGGTCGCCAGCGCGTCGGGCAGGCCCCATTCGCGGGCGATGCTCTCGCCGGCCTCGGCGTGGTCGGTGCCGAGCAGGCGCCGCTCCGCCTCCAGCGGCGTGAGGTCGGTGCTTTCGATCAGCGTCCAGAGTTCGCGCAGGCCGTCGCGGCCCAGGCGCCGGGTCAGGGGCACCTTGCCGATGTCGTGCAGCAGGGCGGCGGTGAACGCCGCACCCGGCACGGCGACCTTCGTGTACGCCCCCATGCGCTCGGCGGCCAGGGCCGCGGCGACGCTGTGACGCCACAGCTCGCCCTCGCCCAGGTCGTAGCCGTCCGAGGGCCGGCTCAGCGACTGCGCGGTCCGCGAGCCGACGGCCATCTTCAGGACGACGGCCGCCCCGATGCGCATGACCGCGTCACGGACGGTGAGGATGGGCTGCGTGGGCTGCGACCAGGCCGAGTTGGCCAGGCGCAGCACGTCGGCGGTGAGGCGCGCGTCGAGCTCGAGCACCCGGGCGAACGCCGTGGCGTCCGCGTCGGGGTCGTCGAGCATGGACGCGATGCGCGACACCGCCGCGGGCATCGATTCGATGCCGCTGATCTCGTCCGCGAGGACCGGTCCGACTACAAACTCCATTTTTCACCCCTGGATACGATCCACGTCTGCCCCGTCTCGACCTCGAGGTAGAGCGTGCGGGAGATCGTGCCGCCGACATCCTGGTTCTTGATCATGAGGCCCTCCTTCCAGAGGACCTTGCGCAGCATCAGGAAGTTGCGCTTGCCCACCGCGAACATGTCCGCGCCCGTGCTCATGGCCGCACCCCCGGCCACCTTGACCACCAGCCGGCCCTTCTGGGCCCCCGCCGCCAGCGCCGTCTGGATGTAGGCGGGCGTCCCCACGTCCACGAACGCGAACGGGTTGGCCTCGGCCTTGGCGGGGTTCACGCTGGCCTGGGGCAGCATGGCGTGCAGGATCCCGCCGACCTTCGCGACAGGATCGTACAGGACGATGCCGAGGCAGCTGCCCAGGGCGTGGGTGACGATGATGTCCCCCGGGCTCCTCGACACCTTCATGTCAGATACGCCGACGACGTGCTTCAAGCTCGCCTTCCTATCGCTTTCAGCCGACCTTGCGGTAGACCGTTGGACGGACGGACTTGAACCCGTGGGCGTGGCCCGTCAGGTTCTCCGAATGGCCGATGAACAGGATCCCGTTCTGCGCCAGCATCCCGTGGTAGCGTCCGACCAGCTCCATCTGGGTGGCCTTCTCGAAATAGATCATGACATTGCGGCAGAAGATGGCGTCGAACGGCCCCTTCATGGGCCAGGGGCCCATCAGGTTCAGGCGGCCGAAGGTCACGAGGCCCCGCACCTGGCGGTTCACCGCGATCTGGCCGTCGTCCGACCGCTCGAAGTACTTGCCCAGGACGCCGCGCGGCATCTTGGCGCCCGCCTCGGCCGGGTAGACGCCGCGGCCGGCCTTGTCCAGGACGTTGGTGGAGATGTCGGTGGCCAGGATCTTCACGTCCCAGCCCTTGAGGCTCGAGATGGACTCGAGCACCGTCATCGCGATGGTGTACGGCTCCTCGCCCGACGAGCACCCGGCGCTCCAGATGCGGATGCTGCGGGGGCCGCGCCCCTGGGCGGCGGCCGCCTCGCGCTCGCGCAGGATCTCGCCCAGGTAGTCGAAGTGCGCCGGCTCGCGGAAGAAGTTGGTGACGTTGGTCGAGATGGCGTCCAGCAGGTGGATGATCTCCTGGCCGGACTTGTCGCCCCGCACCATCGCCAGGTATTCATCGTACGACTCGACGCCCAGCGACCGCAGCCGCTTGTTCAGGCGCGAGCGCACGAGATCGCGCTTGCCGTCGCCCAGGCTGATGCCGGCCGTCTGCCTGACGAGCGCGCGCACCTCGTCGAACTGGGCGTCGGTGAGGTTGAACTCCCTGACCTTGGTCGTGATCGCCATGTCCCCGTCCCCGTCGTGTTGCCTGGTCAGAACGGCTGCGCGTCGGCCGTGTTGTCGCGGGCCACGTCGTGCAGCACCGTCTCGATGTCCAGCAGCATGATGACGTTCTCGGCCGTCTTGCCGATGCCCAGCAGGAAGTCCGAGTCGAGCAGCGCGCCGAACGACGGCGCGTCCTCGATGTTGGCCTGCTCGATGTGGCGCACCTCGGACACGCGGTCGACGATCAGGCCGATCTCCGTGCCCTTGACCTCGACCACGATGATGCAGGTCTCCTCGGTCACCGGCACCGTCTCGAGGTCGAACTTGGCGCGGATGTCGACGACGGCGATGACCTTGCCCCGCAGGTTGATCACGCCCTCGACG
>DAOPJF010000214.1:0-5202 GCA_035399525.1 Candidatus Krumholzibacteriia bacterium
CCGGAAGAGCGTCTCGCCCATGGCCAGGCTGACCAGGGGATCGTCAGGCGCGGCGACGACCGCCGATTCGAGCTCGTGCAGGGCGTCGTCGTACCGACCTTCCAGGTAGCGCGAACGGCCGGCCTCCAGGTGCCCCGCCCCGGCCGGACGCAGGCCCGCCGAGGCCGCGCCCGGGTTCATCGCCGCCGCCAGCAGAAGCACCACCGCCGCCGCGCCGACGGCGCGCCGCCGCGGCTCCAGGACCATCGTGCCCGCCAGGCAGAGCATCGCCAGCAGCAGCGGCCAGACGTAGCGCTCCTTGTACGCCGAGATGCGGCGCTCCTGCAGGTCGCGCTTGCCCATGCGCTCGAGCTCGGCGAACAGGCGGTCGCCCGCCAGGCCGTCCACGCCGATGCGGAACGCGCTGCCGCCGCCGGTGGCCGCCAGGCGGCTGAGCGACTCGAGGTCCAGGCGCGTCAGCACGACGTTGCCGTCGTCGTCCTTCAGGAAGCCCGCGGGGCGCCCGTTGGCGTCCTGGACGGGAATGAGACCGCCCTCCTCCTGGCCCACGCCCACCGGGATGATGCGGATGTTGTCGCGGGCGCAGGCCCGGGCGGCCTCCTCCCACTTGCCCTCGAGGTCCTCCCCGTCGGTCACCAGCAGGATCGCCTGGAAGGTGCCCCCGGGCGCGCCCTCGCGGCCCTTGGCCAGCAGCGCGCGCGAGGCATCGAGCGCCGCGCCGAGGGCGGTGCCCTGCTCGGACAGCATGTCCGGGTCGGCCATCTGCAGGAAGATCTCGGCGGTGCCGTAGTCCAGGGTCAGCGGGCACTGCACGAAGGCGCTGCCCGCGAAGAAGACCAAGCCCACGCGGCTGCCCTCGAGCCGGCGCAGGAAGGCCGTCAGCTCGGCCTTGGCGCGCTCCATGCGGTTGGGCGGCACGTCCTCGGCGAGCATCGAGTTGGAGATGTCCAGCGCCACGACGATGTCCGAGGCGCGCTCGGTCACCGCGACCTCGCTGGCCCCCCACTGGGGCCGCGCCAGCGCCAGCAGCAGCCAGAACACGCCGGACAGCAGCAGGAACCGGCGCCAGCCGCGAAGGCGCGGGTTGCCTCCCTCGACGTGCGCGGCGGAACGGGCGCCCAGCAGCGCCGTCAGCCGCCTCCGCGCGCGCCGGTCGCCCAGGCGCAGCAGCAGCCAGGCCGCCGGCAGCAGCGGGACGAGGTAGAGCCAGATCTGCGCGGCGAAGCGCAATGCGAGCCTCCGTGGGTCAGGGGATCCGCCGCAGCCAGGTGGCCGCCAGCAGCCCTTCGAGCACGATCAAGAGCAGGGCCGGCACGGCGGCCACGGCCATCATGTCCCGGTGCCACGTGCTGATCCTCGTGCGGTACCGGGCCGTCTCCAGTTCGTCGATGGTGCGGAAGATGTCCTGCAGCGCCTCGGGATCGGTGGCCTGGAACATGCGGCCCCCGGTCTGGTCCGCGATGCGCCGCAACAGGTCCAGGTCGATCTTCATCTCGCGCGGCCGCGTGCGCCGGCCGAAGATCGGGTCGTCCACCGGGAACGGCACCAGCCCCTCGCGCCCGATGGCCACCGTGTACACGCGCACGTCCAGCGACCTGGCCAACTCGGCCGCCGTCTCCGGCTCGAGCGTCGGCACGTTGTTCACGCCGTCGGTCAACAGGATGATGGTCTTGCTGGGCGAGTCGGAATGCCGCAGGCGCGCCACCGCCGTGGCCAGGCCCAGGCCGATGGCCGTGCCGTCGTCGATCAGGCCGACCTCGATCTCGTCCAGGAACCCCTTGAGCACCGGGTGGTCGAGGGTCAGCGGGCACTGCGTGAAGGCCTTGGCCGCGAACACCACCAGGCCGATGCGGTCGTGGGGCCGGCCGTCGATGAACCCGCGGATGACGTCCTTCGCCGCGCCCAGCCGGTCGCGGGGCTGGAAGTCGAGCGCGCGCATCGAACCGCTGATGTCCAGGGCCAGCACGATGTCCAGGCCCTCGCCCTCGATCTCCTCGGTGCGGTGCGAGACGCGCGGCCCGGCGGCGGCGACCACCAGCAGCACGAGCGCCAGGGCCGAGACCACGGGCAGCAGGCGGGACAGGCGCACGCGTACGCCTCCGGCCGCGCCCTCGAGCAGCTTCAGCCAGGGGTGGCGCGCCGCCGTGGGATCGGCCTCGCGGCGCAGGCGCCACCAGGCCAGGATCGCCGGCAACGGCAACAGCAGCAGCATCCATGGACGCGCGAGCTCGATCATGCGGCCTCCCCTCCCCGGCCGCCGGCGACGCGCACCAGGCGATCCCAGCAGGCGGCCGCCTCGGCGGCGACGGCCACGTCGTCGACGGGCAGGCGCACGGCGTCGACGGCGCCCAGCAGGTCGGCGACGCGGTCGCGGCACCAGGCCTCGCCCCAGGCCGCCGGATCGTAGCGGCGCACATCCAGCTCGGTGATGAGCCGCCCGAACGCGCGGCCCGTCGCCGGCGCGTAGCCCAGCCGACGGCATGCCGCGGCGATCTCGTCGCCGGTCATCTCGCGGGCCGCGAAGCCGAAGCGCTCCGCCGCGTAGCCGCGGGCCAGCGCCGCCAGGTCGTCCAGGAAGCTCTTCGCATCGCCGCCGGCGGCCAGGGCGGCCAGGCGGGGCTCGAGAGCATGGGCCAACGCCGGCCACGCGGCGCCCCCCACCGGGCGGTGCTCCAGCGGCTGCGGGGCACGCAGGCGCAGCCGCGCGGCCAGGAATGCCGCCAGGGCCAGCGCCGCCAGGATGGCGGCGATCACCAGCGCGTTCCAGCCGGGCCGCCGGGGATCACGCACGGGCGCGGTCTGCGCCCCGTCGGGCGTGCGCCCGCGGACGGTCACCAGGTTCGAGGTGGCATCGCCCGCCTGAAGCCGGAACGGGTCGACCCGGTACACGCGCACGGGCACGGCGACCACGCCGTCGCCCGACCGCGGCGGGCGCCCGGCGCGCTCCGCGGGCACCGGTTCGAGCCAGGCCGGCAGGCCGAGGCTGTCGGCCGCCGCCGCACCTTGCGCCGCGGCGATGACCCACACCTGGCCGCCGAAGCGCACCGAGTCGGGCTCGACCGCCAGCTGCCGCGGCGGCGTGCCGCCGGCCAGGAGCACGACGGGCGCCGTGACCGTGTCCGGCACCACGGGGGCCGGGGCTGCCGCCGGGGCGCCGGGCAGCACGGGCATCTGCGGCACGGTCGGCAGCCGGTCGGGATCGAGCTGGGCCCGGGCCCCCGGCGCCGCCGCCAGCGCGAGCGCCAGCGCGGCGCCCGCCCTCAAGCCGAGGGTGCCCGCACGCCGCTTCATCGCGCCCCCCGCCGGCCGCGCCGGCCCTCGCGGGCCAGGAAGAAACGCCGCAGGGGCTCGACGTACGACGCCGTGGCGTCGATGTCCACGATGTCGACGCCCTGGCCCGCCAGGTCGCGTTCGAGGTGCTCGTCATGCAGCCGCGCGCGGCTGCGCACCGCCGCCTGCGCCGCGGCCGACGTGGTGTCGACCACGACGGCCCGGCCGCTCTCCGCATCGACCCAGCGCACCAGGCCTGCAGGCGCCAGCATCGCCTCGCGCGGATCGCGCACCCTCACCGCCACCACGTCGTGCCGGCGCCCCACCGCGGCCAGGCTGCGCTTGAAGTCGCCGGTCCAGAAGTCCGACACCAGGAAGACCGTGGCCTTGCGCTTGAGCACCGATCCCAGCAGGCGCAGCGGCTCGTTCAGGTCGGTGCCGCGCCCCTCGGGCTCGAAGGTCAGCAGCTCGCGGATGAGCCGCAGCACGTGGCTCTTGCCCTTGGCCGGCGGGATGAACTTCTCGACCCGGTCGCTGAACAGCACCAGGCCCACCTTGTCCTTGTTGGCGATGGCGGCGAACGCCAGCACGCCGCAGAGCTCGGCCGCGACCTCGACCTTGTCGCGCTCGCCGGTGCCGAACCAGCCGCTGCGGCTCATGTCGACGCAGAGCACGACGGTCAGCTCGCGCTCCTCCTCGAAGAGCTTGACGAAGGGCTGGCCGGTGCGCGCGGTCACGTTCCAGTCGATGGTGCGCACGTCGTCCCCCGGGACGTACTCGCGCACCTCCCGGAACTCCATGCCGGTGCCCTTGAACACCGAGTGGTACTCGCCGCTGAAGACCTCGTCCACCAGGCGGCGCGTGCGGATCTCGATCCGCCGGACCGCGGCGAGGACCTCGGGCGGGATGGTCGTGCCGGCTCGCTTGCCCGTCATGGCGGTCTACGGCACCTCGATGTTGTCCAGCAGCGTCGTGACGATGTCGTCGCTGGTCAGGTTCTCGGCCTCGGCCTCGTAGGTCACCAGGATGCGGTGGCGCAGCGCGTCGTGGCCGACGGCCTTCACGTCCTCGGGGATGACGAAGGCGCGGCCGCGCAGCAGCGCGCGCGCCCGGGCCAGCTGGGTCAGGGCCAGCGTGGCGCGCGGCGAGGCGCCCCAGCTGATCAGCGGCGCCAGGTCCAGGCCCGCCGCCTCGGGGTCGCGCGAAGCGAACACGATGTCCAGGATGTAGCCCTTGATCTTCTCGTCGACGAACACGCCGCCGACGGCCGCGCGCACCGCGCGCAGCGTCGCCGGGTCGATGACCCTGGACACCTCGGGCAGGTCGCGGCCCGCCATGCGGTCGAGGATCTCGCGCTCCTCGTCGCGGCTGGGGTAGCCGATGCGCAGCTTCAGCAGGAAACGGTCGAGCTGGGCCTCGGGCAGCGGGTAGGTGCCCTCCTGCTCGATGGGGTTCTGGGTGGCGAGCACGAAGAACGGCTCCTCCAGCTTGTAGTGCGTGCCGCCCGCGGTGATGGAGTGCTCCTGCATCGCCTCGAGCATGGCCGATTGGGTTTTCGGCGTGGCGCGGTTGATCTCGTCCGCCAGGATGATCTGCGCGAAGAGCGGCCCTTTCTGGAACTCGAAGTGCCGCCGGCCGGTCTCGGGATCCTCCACGATCACGTTGGTGCCGATGATGTCCGCGGGCATCAGGTCGGGCGTGAACTGGATGCGCGAGAACTTCAGGTTGACCGCCTCCGCCAGCGACCGGACCAGGTAGGTCTTGCCCAACCCGGGCACGCCCTCGAGCAGCGCGTTGCCGCCCACGAACAGGCAGGTGAGCACGCCCTCGACGATCTCGTCGTGGCCGACGATCGCCTTGCCGATCTCGGCGCGGACGCGTTTGAACTTGGCGCAGAATTCCTGCGTGGCCTTCTCGACTGCGGGATCGACG
>DAOPJF010000215.1:0-5193 GCA_035399525.1 Candidatus Krumholzibacteriia bacterium
GAAGCCGTAGGTGTTCATGTAGTACGGGAAGCGGCTGGAGCAGCCGATGCCCGACACCATGACCACGTTCTCCTTCGCCACGCCGATATCCGCGAGCACCGACTGCACGCCGTTGATGACGGAGTAGTCGCCGCAGCCCGGGCACCAGCGCATTTCCTGGTCGGACTTGAAGTCCTTGGGTTTCAACTGCTGGACGTCGCTCATGCCGTCTCCTCCAGGATCTTATCGAAATGCGCCTTCAGCTCGGGAGCGAAGAAGGGCTTGCCTTTCACCTTGCGGTGGGACTCGAACGTGAACTGCGGCATCTCGCTGGTCAGCAGGCGCGCCAGCTGGCCCATGTTGAGCTCGGGCACCACGATGCGCTTGGCCTTGGCGAAGATCGCCTCCAGGCCGTGGGGCAGCGGGTACACGTGCCGCAGGTGGATGCGGCCGATCTTCTTGCCGTCGCGCTGCATGGACTCGACCGAGCTGCGGATCGCGCCGTAGGTCGAGCCCCAGCCCACCACCAGCAGGTCCGGGTTCTCCGGGCCGCAGTACTCGGGCGTGGGGATCGAGTCCCGCACGTTCATGACCTTCTGCAGCCGCTTCTCCACCATCAACTGGTGGTTCTCCGGATCATGCGACACGTTGCCGGTGCGGTCGTCCTTCTCCAGGCCGCCGATGCGGTGGGCCAGGCCGGGCGTGCCGGGCTTGGCCCAGTAGCGGGCCAGCTTCTCGTCGCGCTTGTACGGCCAGTAGCCCTCGGGGTCGGTGACGAACTCCACCTTGAACTGCGGCAGCTTGTCGATGTCCGGCAGCTTCCAGGGCTCGGCGCCGTTGGCGATGTAGTTGTCGCTCAGCAGGATCACCGGCGTCATGTACTCGACGGCGATGCGGCAGGCCTCGACGGCGCAGTCGAACGCGTCCGACGGGCACGAGCAGGCCAGCACCGGCACGGGCGCCTCGCTGTTGCGGCCGAAGATCGACTGCAGCAGGTCGGCCTGCTCCACCTTGGTGGGCAGGCCCGTCGACGGGCCGGCGCGCTGCACGTCCACGCACACCAGCGGCAGCTCGGTGATGCAGGCCAGGCCCAGGGCCTCGGTCTTCAGCGCCAGGCCGGGGCCCGACGTGGTGGTGATGCCCAGGCGGCCGGCGAAGGATCCGCCGATCGCGGTGCAGATGCCCGCGATCTCGTCCTCCATCTGGCAGGTGATGACGTCGAAGTTCTTCAGCTCGGCCATGTGCTGCAGGATGTCCGTGGCCGGCGTGATGGGGTACGAGCCCAGGAAGGCCTTCAGGCCCGCCAGCTCGGCGCCCGCCACCAGGCCCAGCGCCAGCGCGTGGTTGCCCATGATGTTGCGGTACGTGCCCGGAGGCGCGTCCTCGACCTTGGGCACCTCGTAGCGGCCCTGGAACAGGCGCAGCAGCTCGCCGTGGTTGTAGCCGGCCTTCAGGGCGCGGCTGTTGGCCTCGATCAGCTCGGGCTTCTTCTTGAACTTCGCCTGGAGCCACTCGAGCGTCGGCTCGAGGGGGCGGCTGAACAGCCAGTACATCATGCCCAGGGTGTAGAAGTTCTTGCAGCGGAGCACGTCCTTCTTGCCCAGGCCGGTGCCCTCGAGGGCCTCCATGGTGCGCTGGTTGATGTCTTCCTGGATGACGCGGAAACCGGCGAGGGTCCCGTCCTCGAGCGGGTTGCTCTTGAGGTTGGCCTTCTCGAGGTCCTTGTCGGTGAACGAGCCCGTGTTCACCAGGATGATGCCGCCCGGCTTGAGGTCCTTGTAGTTGATGATCAGCGCCGCCGGGTTCATGGCCACCAGCACATCGGGGGCGTCGCCCGGCGTGTAGATGTCCGACGAGCTGAAGTGGACCTGGTAGCCCGAGACGCCGGCCAGCGTGCCGGCCGGGGCGCGGATCTCGGAGGGGAAGTCGGGGAACGTCGCCAGGTCGTTGCCGACCTTCGCCGTGGTGTCGGTGAACTGGGTGCCGGTCAGCTGCATGCCGTCGCCGGAGTCGCCGGCGAAACGGATGGTGACATCGTCCTGCCTGATGAGATCGGAAGACATGGCGTGAACGTCGCCTCCTCGCCCCAGGTGCCCCCGCCGCCCGTGGCTGGCGGAGGTGGGTGTCAGGGGATGGGCCGGCGCCCCGGGTGGCGGAGACCGGCTGCGGGCCGTCACAGCCGCCCGCTGACTGATTTCATGCGGGAAAGCTATACGGTCGGGTGGGCTGATGCCATGAAAAACGAATCTGTTAAAAAGTAAACATAATATCGAGACTGACTTTCAGCGGATTTGACTCCCTTGCCCCCCCGTCGCATCTTCCGGGGAGGGCGCCCGATGGCCGGCCGCCCGATTCCGGATGGGCGCGTCGCCGTGAGCATCACCGCGTTCCTGCTGCTGGCCTTCTCGTCGCTGTTCGCGGTGATCGACCCGCTGGGGTGCATCCCGTTCTTCAGCGGCCTGACCTCCGGCATGACCCTGCGCCGCAAGCGCCGCACCCTCGCCCGCGCCCTGGTGGTGTCGCTGGGCGTGCTGGCCGTGTTCACCCTGTTCGGCCAGCAGCTGCTGCACCTGTTCGGCATCACCATCGACGCCTTCCGCATCGCCGGCGGCGTCATCTTCTTCGGCATCGGCCTGGACATGCTGCAGTCGCAGCCCCGGCGCTGGCGCACGGGCATCCGGCGCGCCTACGCCGAGGACCATCCCCAGGCCGACCGCGCCCCGGGCGAGGACGACGACCCGTCGGTCACGCCCCTGGCCATCCCTCTGCTGGCGGGCCCCGGTTCCATCACGACGGTCATGGTGCTGGTGCCGCAGGCGCCGACGGGTCTGGGCCCGGTGCTGGTGCTGGTGGCCCTGGTGGCCATCCTGGCGCTGACCGGCGGCGTGCTCATGGGCGCGGACCGCGTGCTCGGGCGCATCGGCAACAGCGGCCTGCGCATCATCGAGAAGCTGATGGGACTGCTGCTGACCGTCATCGCGGTGCAGCTGATCATCGACGGTGTGGTGCCGGTCGTGCGGTCGATGCTGCGTTGACGGTCCAGCCCGCCGCGCGCGGATGCCGCTGCAGGCGCAGCGCCCGCGCGTACACCGCCTCGATGCCGTCGAGCATCCCCTCGCAGCCGAAGTCCGCACCCACGCGCCGCTTCGCGCCCGCCGCCAGGCGCGCGCCCAGCGCGGGGGCGTCCAGCAGCGTGGCCAGGGCGCCGGCCAGCGCTTCGGCATCGTCCGGCGGCACCAGCATTCCCTCGCGCCCGTCGCGCACGATCTCGGGCACGCCGCCGGCCGCGGTCGCCACCAGCGGCACGCCCCGGACCATGGCTTCCAGCAGCACGAGGCCGAACGGTTCGGCCCGCGAGGGCACGGCCTGGACGTCGAAGGCCGCCGCCAGCCGGGCCGCGTCCTCGCGGTAGCCGCAGAAGCGCACCGCCCCCGCCAGGTCGGGAACCGCCGCGCGCGACTCCAGCGCCGTCCGGCAACGCCCCCCGGGCGCGCCGTCCCCCACGATCGCCAGCACCAGGTCGGGCCGCGTGCGGCGCACGCGTGCCATCGCCTCGAGCAGGACGTCGACACCCTTGTCCGGATCCAGGCGCCCCACGCAGCCGATGACGCGCCCGGCCGCGGGAAGGCCCAGCACCCGTCGGGCCTCGGCGCGGTCCAGGGCCGCGGCGGGCAGGGACACGCCGTTGGGCACGGTCACGACGCGGTCGCTCGGCAGGAAGCGGCCCGCGACCAGCGGCGCGCGCACGGCCTCGCTCACCGCCACCAGGGCGGCGAACCGGCCCAGGAACGGGCGCTTGAGCGGCGCGCAGCCGATGGGGTCCAGGCGATGCCGCGTGCCCACCAGGGCCACGGGCAGGCCGAGCGACGCGACCGCGGCCGTGTACCAGTCGCGGGGCACGTGGGCGTGCAGGATGTCGATGCCCTCGTCGCGCAGCCACGCATGCAGGTCCAGGGTACCGCGGGGCTCGTACCAGTCGACCAGCGGCATCGTCACCACCGGCAGCCCGGCCTCGCCGAGGCGGCGCGCCAGGGCGCTGCGCGGACGCACCACCGCGCGCACGTCGTGCCCGCGGCGGCGCAGGCCTTCGGCCAGCGCCACGAGGTGGACCTCGCCGCCGTAGAAGCCGGTCATCGAGCTCAGCTGGGCAATGCGCATACCGGACCGGATCTCCCTTGCCGGGGACGGCAGGATTGTTTGACAGCCCGCCCATCGTAATCTACCGTCGCCGGGTGACCAACAGGGAAGCTCCCCACCCCCCTGCACGGAGGCCATCCATGACCCGATCCTTCCGGATGGACGGACGCCGCCCGCGCGCCGCGTCCGTGTTGTTTGCCCTGGCCGCCCTGTGGATCCTGCAGGCGGCCCCCGCGCTGGCCCAGGACCACGGTGCGACCGAGCCCGCGGCGACCGAGGCCCCGGCGCACGGCGAGGCCCAGGGCCACGCGCCCGCCCACGGCGAGGGGCACGGCGCCGCCCACGCCAGCCCGGTGGGCATGCTGCCCCTGTGGACGGCGATCCCGTTCGCCGGCATCCTGCTGTCGATCGCGCTGTTCCCGCTGCTGGCGCCGCACTTCTGGCACCACCACTTCCCCAAGGTCTCGGCGGCCTGGGCGGCGCTTTTCGCCGTGCCGTTCCTGATCTGGAACCCCGCCGAGGCGGTGCAGGAGATCCTGCACATCTACCTGATCGACTACGTGCCGTTCATCATCCTGCTGTGGGGCCTGTTCACCATCAGCGGCGGCATCTACGTGGGCGGGGCGCTGCGCGGCAAGCCGGTGGTCAACGTCGTGATGCTGCTGATCGGCACCTTCCTGGCGTCGCTCATCGGCACCACCGGCGCGGCCATGGTCATGATCCGGCCGCTGCTGCGCGCCAACGCGTGGCGGCGCAGCCAGGTGCACCTGATCATCTTCTTCATCTTCCTGGTGGCGAACATCGGCGGCTCGCTGACCCCCCTGGGCGATCCCCCGCTGTTCCTGGGCTTCCTGCACGGCGTGCCGTTCTTCTGGGTCACGACGGGCATCCTGCCCCACATGCTGCTGACGGTCGCCTGCGTGCTGGCGGTGTTTTTCGTCGTCGACTCGCGCCTGTACAAGCGCGAGCAGGACAAGCCCGCCGAGTCGACCGAGGGCGGCGGCATCCGCATCGAGGGCGGCCACAACGTGCTGTTCCTGCTGCGTCATGGGTGCGGTGATCATGTCCGGCTCGCTG
>DAOPJF010000216.1:0-5163 GCA_035399525.1 Candidatus Krumholzibacteriia bacterium
CCGGTGAAGGTCACCGAGGGCCTGGCCGAGATCTTCGCCCGCGAGGGCATCCGCAACCTGCGCACCGCCGAGACCGAGAAGTACGCCCACGTGACCTACTTCTTCAACGGCGGCCGCGAGGAGCCCTGGCCCGGCGAGGACCGCCGCCTGGTGCCCTCGCCCAAGGTGGCCACCTACGACCTGAAGCCCGAGATGAGCGCCCCCGAGGTGGCCGACGTGGTGCGCAAGGCCTGCGAGGCCGGCGAGCACGACGTGATCGTGGTCAACTTCGCCAACGGCGACATGGTGGGGCACACCGGCGTGTTCGAGGCTGCCGTGGCCGCCTTCAAGACGCTGGACCGGCTGCTGGCGGACATCATGCCCCCCAGCCTGGCCCGGGGCGCCACCTGGCTGGTGACCGCCGACCACGGGAACTGCGACGAGATGCTCGACGCCCAGGGCAACATCCTGACCCAGCACTCCCTGAACCGGGTGCCGTTCATCGTCGCCGGCCAGGCCTTCGAGGGCCGGACCGACGCCCTGGCCGAGGGGGATTTCGGGCTGGCGGACATCGCCCCGACCATCCTCGGGTTGTTGGGAATCCCACAACCGGCGGCCATGACAGGCCGCAACATCATAAAATAGTTTGTATTTTCATGTTATTTGACTGATAATTGACATCGCATTGCCCATCGACGTTTTACTTTGTGCTACAATACTTGGGCGCAGAGTTGACCCCCGGTACCATCCGGCGGTCCCATGAGCTATCATGTTTCCAATGGAGGGAGGTCCGTCCGCCGCAGCTCGCCCGCTGCATCAGCAGCCTGACGGTCAAACGTCGCAAACATTCGAGACGCCCGCTTCCATTCACTGACGTCCATTCACTTGACACCGGACCACGAGTGAAGCTAGCAGAACAGTCTTGAACCCCTGCGAGAAGGAGGCCGAAAGGATGAAGAAGCATCTTTTTGGCATGGCACTGACTGTCAGCGTCATGCTGATCGCGGCGCTGGCGAGCGCCCAGACCCTTGATGAGATCCAGGTGTACACCGTGGCCGGTGTGCCTGCCAGCCCGTACGTCAACCAGACGGTCACCGTGACCGGCACGGTGTACGTCCAGGGCGGCACGTACAACTCGGGCACGCACTACATCACCGACGGGACCGACGGCCTGCAGTTCTTCCTGAACGGCTCGGGCCTCGTCATCGGTGACCAGGTGGAGATCACCGGCCAGTTGATCAACTACTCCGGCGAGCTCGAGATCAACGTGCCCAGCGTCACCCTGCTGGGTCATGTCGCCGAGCCCGTGCCGACGCCGATCACCTTGGCCAACCTGCTGTCCGACTACGAGAACGTCGGCAAGTTCGCCAGCACCATCGGCACCGTCGCCTCGGTCACGCCCAGCGTGCCGGGCGTCTCGAACGGCCAGTTCATCATCTACGAGGGCACCGACTCGCTGCTGGTCTTCGTGGACAAGGACACGATGATCGACATGGGCCAGGTGCAGGTGGGCGACACCTACCTTGTCGCCTCGCCGGTCGTGAACTACAACACGCTGATCGAGTTCAAGCCCCGTCGCCAGAGCGACCTGGTCGAGAACCCGGGCGGCGACACCGTGCCCGTCATCGCGACCGTCGGCAGCCAGGACTGGGTGCAGATGGCCAACGAGGCCTTCACCGTGACGGCCCAGATCAGCGACGACCTGGGCATCGCCGCGGCGACCCTGTACTACCGAGACAACAACCGCGACGGCACCGCGCCGGGCGCCTGGATGTCGACGCCGATGACCGGCAGCGGCACCTACACGGGCACCGTGCCGGCCCCGCACGCCTCGGACCTGATCGAGTTCTACGTCCAGGCCACCGACACCGGCGCGCAGACCGTGACCAACCCCGGCAGCGCCCCGACCACGTACTACACGGCCGCCGTCGGCCTGACCTCCATCTACAAGATGCAGTACGTGCACCCGGACAGCATGGACCAGACCAATGCCCTGAACGGCAAGTACCTCAACATCCAGGGCATCGTCACCGCTGCCCCGGGCGAGGCCGGAGCCGTCAGCCGCATGGTCGTCCAGGAGCAGAACCCGTCGTCGACCATCACCCCGATCACCGGCGACTACGCCGGCACGTACGGCTACGGCGGCGTGCTGGTCTACGCCGGCGCCGGCCTGGATCCCGCCAACTGGTTCCGGGGCGACCTGGTCCAGGTCGGCGGCCGCGCCAGCGAGTACTTCGGCCTGACCGAGTTCCTGCCCCACAACAACACGGCGCTGTACCTGGTCGACTTCGGCATGGACCTGCCGCCGGCGACCCGCGTCCAGACGCGCGTGCTGGATGACGACCGCACCAGCTCCGACGGCAACGGCGCCCTCGGCGAGGCGTGGGAGAACGTGTGGGTCAAGACCTTCACCGCAGCCGTGATCGACACCGCCGGTTCGGCCGCCTACGGCGAGTTCCTGATCGCCGACAAGGACAGCCGCGCCGACAGCCTGATCGTGGCGCCCGCCGCCGTGCTGGCCTACGCCCCGAACCTCGGCGACGTGCTGACGGTCGAGGGCTTCATGGACTACGCCTACGGCACCTTCCGCCTCGTGCCCATCGCCGACGAGTTCATCGTGATGTCCGACGCCACCGACGTCGAGGTCCCGATGGTCGCGGCCGGCGGCTTCAAGAGCATCGCTCCGAACCCGTTCAACCCGGCGGCGAAGATCAGCTTCGTCGTGGGCCAGGACAACCTCGTCCAGCTGAACGTCTACAACCTCCGCGGCGAGAAGGTGCGCACCCTGATCCAGGACCGCCTGCCCGCCAACGAGTACACCTTCACCTTCGACGGCAAGGATGACGCCGGCCATGCCCTGGCCAGCGGCACCTACTTCGCGCGCCTGCGCATCGGCACCGATGTGATGCAGGTCCGCAAGATGTCGCTCGTGAAGTAACGGCCTTCGAGCCCTCACGCAGGGGCGAAACGACGGCCCCGGGTCCTGATGGATCCGGGGCCGTTTCGCGTCCGGCGGATGGTCGCGCGGTCAGTACGGCTGGCCCAGCGCCCCGCAGATCCACTGCACCAGCGAGCCGCCGGTGCGGCAGAGGCCGGCGAACCCGTCCAGGAAGCCCTCGGACGTCACCTGCTTCTGCGTCAGCGGCGCCCAGGCCGTGATGTCCTTCAGCTTCAGCTGTTCGGCCAGCGGATGGTCGGCCGGGTAGCCGCGCGGCACCCGCACCAGGCTCTCGCCCGACACCTCGAACGCGGCCTTGAAGGCCTTGCCGCCCACGGCGCGCCGCCAGCTGTCGGGGTCGGCCGCCAGGCGGTCGCGCACCAGTTTCAGCGACGGACCGTCGGGCCGCCACAGGCCGACGGCGGCGAAGCAGTTGCCCGGCTCGAGCTGGAGGTAGAAGCCGGGCGTGTGGGCGTCGCGCCCGTTCTCGTGCCGGAAGTGCAGGCCGACCGCCGTCTTGAACGGGCTCTTGTCCTTGCTGAAGCGGATGTCGCGGTGCAGCCGGAACATCGAACCGCCCTGGGGCCGCGGGTCGGCGCGGAACGCCGGACTGACCGCCATCAGCGGCGCCCCCAGGTCGGTGATGAACCGCAGGCACGGGTCGCGCACGTCGGCCAGCCAGCGGTCGCGGTTCTCCGCGAACCACGCGCGGTCGTTGTTGGCCTTCAGGTCGCGCAGGAACGCGAACAGGGCGGGCGTGAAGTGGCGGTCGGCCATGGGGGCTCCTTGACGGCGGCGGCGGGTTGCGGGAAGGTCATCCGGCTGCCAGCGTACGGCCGCGGCCGGGGAACCGCCAGCCCCGGCCGGGGTAGACGACACGCGATCCGATCCGGAGGGAGACCACCATGCGGAACCTGATCCTCGGCCTCTGCGCCGCCGCCTTCTTCGCGGCGCCCGGGGCGCACGCCGGCGGCGCGTCGACCGACCCGGCGACCGCCGTCAACGCGTTCGCCGTCGACCTCTACCGCCGCCTGGCCGCGCCCGACGAGAACCTGTTCTTCTCGCCCGCGAGCGCCTCGGTGGCCCTGGCCATGACGCGGCTGGGCGCCGACGGCGCCACCGCCGCCGAGATGGACCGCGTGCTGCACTTCGCGCCGGACGACCCCCTGCTGGCCTCGGCGTTCGGCCGCTTCGCCGGGCAGCTGGCCGTCGATCCCGAGTTCGCGGTGCTGCGCCTGGCCAACCGCCTGTTCGGCCAGTCGGGCCTGCCGTTCCGCCGCGACTACCTGGCCACCCTGCAGGAACACTTCGACGCCGGCCTCGAGCAGGTCGACTTCCGCCGCGACGCCGAGGGCGCGCGCCGCCTCATCAACACCTGGGTCGAGCAGCAGACCGAGGACCGCATCAAGGACCTGCTGGCCGACGGCGACGTCGGCCCGTCGACGGCGCTCGTCCTGGTGAACGCCGTCTACTTCCTGGGCTCGTGGCAGCAGCAGTTCCCGATGGACGCGACCTTCGACGACACCTTCCACCGCGCCGATGGAACCGAGGTGACGGTGCCGTTCATGCACCTGGACGGCGCCCTGCGCTGGGGCCGCGCCGCCGACGCCCAGGTGCTGGCGCTGCCCTACAAGGGCAACGGCCTGGAGATGGTGCTGGTGCTGCCGGACGAGGGCACGACGCTGGCCGACCTGGACAGGGGCCTGGACGCCGGCCGCTTGGCCTCGTGGCTGGCGGCCCCGATGCCCCGGGCCGTCGAGGCCGCCGTGCCGCGCCTGCACCTGGAGACCTCGTTCGACCTGACCCGGGCCCTGGCCGACCTGGGCATGACCACGGCCTTCGGCGCACGGGCCGACTTCTCGGGCATGATCGACGGCGGTGGGCTGGCCATCGACCGCGTGGTGCACAAGGCCTTCCTGGACGTGGACGAGAAGGGCACCGAGGCCGCGGCCGCCACCGGCGTGGTCATGCGGGTCACCAGCGCCCGGCCTGTCGACAAAGTCGCCTTCACGGCCGACCGGCCGTTCCTGCTGGCGATCCGGCACGTGGATACGGGGGCCGTGCTGTTCCTGGGGCGGGTCGCCGATCCCTCCTGAGCCCCCCCGGGCCGGTCGATGACGGGCGGATTCCCGCCGACCGGGAGTCCGCCCCGCTTTTTCCCTTGCCAAGACAAATCAATTGTTTTAATTAGGCGATTCAAACAGTTGATTGAATCCTGGCCAGGATTCAATCAACTGTTTGAATCG
>DAOPJF010000217.1:0-5144 GCA_035399525.1 Candidatus Krumholzibacteriia bacterium
ACCTCCCACTGCTCGCGCAGGATGGCGTACTCCTGCTCGACGCGCTCGAGGTTGCGGACCAGCAGGCGGGCCTTCTCGAGGTCGCGGGCCAGCTGCTGGTGCTTGGCGTCAAGCTGGGTGATCTTCTCGCTGCGGGCGGCGTAGGTGAACGGGTAGCTCGCCGACATGAAGTACATCGGCACCACCACCGCCACGGCCAGGATCGCGCCGGCCCAACGCAGGAACTTCGGGGACCTGTAGTCGATGTCCATGGTGGTTCCTTCCTAGCCCGTGAAGGCGTCCGACGCCGGGGCCTTGCGCACCGCGTGGGCGCGCGCCTTGAATTTCACGACCTGGACGTCGTTGATCTCGCCCTTCTCCGTGATCAGCAGTTCGATGCCGGCGAAGTACGGGCTGTCCGAGACGTTCTGCAGGAAGTCCGACACCAGGAAGTTCGAGAAGGTCACGCCCTCGACGGCGTACGAGTCGCCGCCCGTGTCCTCGAACCGCGTCAGCCAGGTGTAGCCCGGCAGGCTGCGGTTCAGCTCGTCCAGCAGGTGGACCCGGAAGTAGCGGTCCGTGTCCAGGCGCGTGATCACGTCCAGGCGGTCGTTCAGGTCCTGGCGCTGCTGGTTCAGGCGCTTGATCTTCGCGATCTCCGGGGCGAGGCGGCGGCTCTCGGCCTCCTCCTCGGCGATGGTCGCGTTCAGCTTCGCGATGCGCTGGCCCTGGTAGACGTGGGCCGAGCCGACGGCCAGGGCCGCGGCCAGCACCAGCGCCAGGGGCGCGAAGTTCCCCACCTTGGGCAGGACGACGCCGCGCTGCTTGGGCTGCTCGTCGCGCGGCAGGAGATTGATCCTGATCATGCCTGCACCGCCTCTCTGAGGGCAAGACCCACGGTCACCGTCAGCAGCGGGCTGAGCTCGTGGGGATCCGACTCGCCGAAGGTGCCCGGCGCGTAGTCCAGGCCCGCCAGCGGATCGGAGACCTCGCTGGGCACGCCGTAGCTGTCGGCCAGGTACTCGCGCAGGCCCGGCAGGTGCGCGCCGCCGCCCGAAAGGACGATGCGGTCGATGCCCTCGGCCTCGCCGGAGGTCTTCAGGTAGCTGAGGCTGGGCTCGAGGCCCTGGTAGATCTCCGAGCCGACCGACCGCACGATGTCGGCGACCAGCTGCGGATCGGCGCCCTCGACGTGGCCGCGCGCCACCTGGGCGGCGGTCTCGTAGGTCAGGCCCAGCTGCTTCTGGAACTCCTCGATGAAGTGCGCCGTGCCGATGGGCAGGTCGCGCGTGAAGTACGGCACGCCGCTCTTGACGATGTGCACGTTCGTCACGCCGCCGCCCACGTCGAGCAGGGCCACGAACTCGGACGGGGCCGCTTCGGGCGCGGCCTCGGCGTCGTCGCCGGCCTCGGCGAAGGGCTCGAGGTCGTCGACCGCGCCGTCGGCCGCCTTGTCCTCGGCGACCGGCTCGTCCGCGACCGCGGGCAGGCCGCCGCCGCCGCAGGCGTACTCCCAGGCGTTCTGGTTGGCGAACGACGCGACGTCGATGATCGCGGGCTGGAATCCGGCGTCACGGATGAGCTCGGCCCAGTTCTGGATCATCTCCTTCTTCGCCGCCACCAGCAGCAGCTCCATCTGGCCGGCACCGATGTCCGGCTGCAGGATCTGGAAATCCAGCGTGATGTCGTCGATGTCGAACGGAACGTGCTGCTCGGCCTCCCAGTAGATGGCCTCGCGCGCGTCCTCCTCGCTCATCTTGTCCATCACGATCTTCTTGACGATCACCGCACGACCGCTGACGGCGCTCGCGACGGGCTCGGCCGGGACGCCGGCGTTGCCCGCCGCCTCCCGGATGGCCTCGATCACGAGCTCGCGGTCCATGATCTCGCCGTCCACGATCGCCTCGGGGGGCAGATCGGCCATGCCGAAATGCGTCACCACGGGACGGTCGCCGCCGAGATCAAGGCGAAGGACCTTGACGACATTGGAACCGATGTCCAAGCCGATGAGGGATTTCCTTTTGCGTTTCAGGAATCCGAACATCTCGTGCCACCTTGCCGTTCGTGCTTATTGCTGGGGACCACGGAGACCCGGGCCCTTCCCGGGGTGCGGTCCGCAACTCGCGTGCCAGCTCTTGATTCGTCCGAGGGGGCGCATCCTTGAGCGCAAAACACCGGATTGTTCCCCGTCGCTTCCCGGCGATCCGCCGCCCGGCGCTTCCGGGGAGGGCGTCCTGCACCCGGCGCGCGGCAGGAATTGCCGGTTGCCCCGACCCGTGCCCGGTCAGGCCCGGCCGAGGTACCAGTCCAGGATCGCCCCGCCCCACAGCATCCAGACCCCGGCCGCGGCGGCCAGGAAGGTGCCGAAGGGCAGCTTGGCCGTGCCCCTGAGCTTCCCGCGGCCCGCCCCCACGGCCCACAGGGTGCCCAGCAGCGCGCCGCCGAAGAGCACGGCGGGAATGCCCACCGGCCCCAGGAACATGCCGATGGCGCCCATCAGCATGACGTCGCCGAAGCCCATGCCCCACATGCCCCGCACCAGGCGCCACAGCCCCGACACCGTGAAGATGACGCCCGCGCCGGTCGCCGCGCCCAGCAGGGCGCGCACCGGGTCCAGCGCGCCGCCCATCGCCAGCGCGAACCCCAGCACCAGGCCGGCGATCGACAGGGTGTGCGGGATGATCATGTGCTCCCAGTCGATGACCGCGATGTCGAGCATCAGCAGCAGGAACACGCCGGCGGCCAGGCCCTCGACCGTCGCGCCGAACCGCCCGAGCCCGACCAGGGCGCAGGCTGCGCCCGCCAGCTCGACCGCCGGGTAGCGCCAGGCGATGCGCATGCCGCAGCCGCGGCAGCGGCCGCGCAGCAGCAGCCAGCTCAGGACCGGGACGTTGTCGTACCAGGCGATCCGCCGCCCGCAGCCGGGACAGGCCGACGGCGGCGCCACCACGCTCAGGTCGCGGGGCAGCCGGTGGATCAGCACGTTGGAGAAGCTGCCGAAGCAGGCGCCCAGCAGGCCGGCCACCGCGGCCAGGCTCCAGGCGGGCAGGAAGACCAGGTCGGCGGCCATGTCACATCTCCGGGATGGGGCCGATGAAGCCCGGGCCGTACTCGTCGCGCACCTTCAGCCGGTGCTCGAGCTTGGCGATCATGCGGTCGGCGAGGTCCTTCATCTGCGGGCTCTTGCTGTTCAGCTTCAGGTCCTTCCACAGGGCCAGCGAGACGCGGTCGTCGCCGGCCCGGTAGCGGGCGTAGGCGGCGAAGCGCACCTCGCGCGGCCCGGCGTCGTGGCACCGCGAGGCCATCTCGAACCAGTGGGCCGCCCGCGGGTAGTCCTGGTCCAGCACGTAGTGCATGAACCCGATCTGGAAGGGCAGCGCGGCCTTGTCCGGGTTGTGCAGGATGCCCCGGCGCAGCATGTCGTACGAGTCGTCGATGCGCCCGAAGTCGGACCAGTAGATGAGCGAGACCAGGTAGTAGGCGTCGATGAACTTCGGGTCCAGGCGCGTGATGCTGTCGACCAGCAGGTCGAGGTAGCGCAGGTCGTTCTCGCCCTTCTTGAACGCGCCGTAGTACTGCACGAAGCGGAACCACAGCCAGTCGGCCATGACCTCGCGGAAGCCCAGCGCCGACTCGGTCAGGAACTTGCCCGAAGGGAAGTACAGCCGCTCGCTGCTGCCGGCGGCCTTCGCCCGGCCGTCCATGGCGTGCAGCGTGGTGACCGTCACCGCCAGCATCGCCAGGACCGACGCCCAGCGCAGCAGCGTGCCGCGGAGGCCGGCGGCGTTCACTTGAGCTCCCGTCGCGCGAACACGGCGCCCGCGACGATCAGCAGGATCACGGTCCAGCCGGCGGCGTACAGGGTGGCCAGGCCCAGCAGCGCCGGATCGACGGTGCCGCCGTGCACCACGTCGCCGCGCACGTTGAAGACCTCGAGGTTGGGCGTCAGGTAGTAGACCACCTCGGTCATGATGCGGCTGGCCTGGCCGCCCTCCAGGCGCCCGAAGTCGCGGATCGACTGGCTGAGGTGCCCCACCACGAAGGTGCCCAGGGTGAACACCGCCGCCAGCACCGGCGAGACGCAGGTGGAGAAGAACACGGCCACGGCGTTGACCAGGGTCAGCTCGAGGAAGCCCAGGTAGACCACCGGCAGGTAGCGCAGCGAGAACGCGCCCGGCGCCACCAGCAGCAGCAGCAGGAACATGGCCGTCATCACCAGCAGCATGGCCGACAGCGTCAGGTTCAGGCCCAGGAACTTGCCCACCAGGTACTCGCGGCGGCCCACGGGCTTGGCCAGGATGGTGACGATGGTGCTCTTGTCCATCTCCTTGCGGACCATGCCGCTGCCCACGAAGACCACCACCAGCAGGCCGAAGGCCACCATGCCGGCCAGGCCCACGTCGGACATGATCTTGCCCTGGGCGCCGACGGTCAGGGGCGAGAGCACGGCCGTGCTCGCGAGCATGGCGAAGCCGAACACGGCCACCAGGTAGAAGACCCGGTCGCGCACGGTCTCGCGGAAGGTGTTCAGGGCGAGGGCGAGGATGCGCTGGTTCACGAACGGACCTCCGTGCCGGCGTGGACCGCGACGAAGAGCTCCTCCAGGCCGCCCGAGCGCGTCTCGACCGCGGCGACCGGCAGGTGGTCCTGGTGGCAGTGGTCGAGGATCTCGCGCAGCCCGGCGGCGTCGGCCGCGGCGATGCGCACGCGGTCGTTGGCGCACTCGGGCGCGGCGGCCTGCAGCCACTGGGGCCAGCGTGCCGGGTCGCGGCCCGGCGCGGCGGCGTCGACGACGTAGGTCGACGCGCAGGCCAGCTCGGCGCGGCCGCAGGTGCGCACCAGGCGCCCGCGGCTGAGCACGCCCACGGTGTCGGCCAGCTGCTCGACGTCCGGGACGATGTGGCTGGACAGCAGGATGGTCTTGCCCGCGGTCTTCAGCTCGAGCAGCAGCTCGCGCACCTCGCGGCGCCCGATGGGGTCGAGCCCGCTCATGGGCTCGTCCAGGATCAGCAGGTCGGCGTCGCCCAGGATGGCCTGGGCCAGGCCCAGGCGCTGCAGCATGCCCTTGCTCATCTTGCGCAGGCGCATACCGGCGCGGTCGGCCATGCCGACCTTGCCCAGCACCTCGGTGACGCGCCCCTCCGCGCTGTTCTTGCCCTTGGCGC
>DAOPJF010000218.1:0-5139 GCA_035399525.1 Candidatus Krumholzibacteriia bacterium
TGGCGCGGAAGGCGCCGGCGCCGAAGCGGTCGATGTCGTAGCGCGTGGCCGAGGTGGCCATCATCTCGATGGCGCAGCAGGCCAGGCCGAAGGTCACGGGCCAGATGCTCGAGAGCCGGGCCCAGTTGAAGACCTCGTCCACGGTCGTCAGGATGAAGTTCTTGGCGTCGGTCTCGACGACTTCCAGGAGCTGCTGGTCGACCTTGAAGTCGAGCATGTTCTCCCGCGAGACGTCGTAGCCCTCGGGGGGCGTGGTGCTTTCCCTGCTCACGGCGCGGTGACCTCCTCGTCCACGGTCGCGGCCGCGTTGTCGCCGCCGGGACGCTCGATCAGCTTCTTCACCCAGTCGAGGTCGCCCTTGACCCACACGTAGGCCAGGCCGAGGGTGAGGATCGCCAGGAAGATGACCATCTCCCAGAACACGACCGGGCCGAGGCCCGGCACGCGGAACAACGGCCTGAACACCACCGCCCAGGGGTACAGGAACACCGTCTCCACGTCGAAGACGATGAAGAACAGGGCGATGAGGTAGAACCGCACGTTGAAGCGGATCCAGCTGGAACCGCGGGGCAGTTCGCCGCATTCGTAGGAGGTCAGCTTGTTGGGATTGGGGGCGCTGGGCCGCAGGAGCTTCGCCACGCCGAGAGCCAGGCCCGCGAACGCGAACCCGATCACGACGAAGACCAGGACGGTCGCGAAGTGTCCCGTGACACCCACGTCCACGGCCCCGACAGGAAGCGTCATTGTCATGGAAGATCCCGGTTTCCGTTGGGCCCGGTGCCGACCGGGCCGTCGCCTTTGCGCAAGGTCGGGCGCCGACGGGCAGCCCGGCCGGGATGCGGCCACCTTTACGCCGTAAAAGTGGACCATTCGAGTTGACGAAAATTCGACAACTGGGTACGAATTACATGGATGGCCTGCAGATAAGTCAAGGGACGATTGTTGGGATAACCCCCGCTTGCAGTTACCGAAGCCGAGGTCGGGAACGGTGATCAGAATCATCGCCGTGGGGCGGATGAAAGACGCGCGGTTGGCCGATCTGCTGGAGGATTACCTCCGGCGATGCCGCCCGTTATCCCCCATAGACTTGATTGAAATCAAGGATTCAACCCCCGACCGGGAGGCCCGGGACCAGGTCGCCCGCCTGGGCTCGGCCCAGGGCCGCGAGCTGGTGGTGGCCATGGACGAGCACGGCCAGGACCTGACCAGCGAGGCCTTCGCCGAACTGCTGGGCCAACACGGCTCGATCGCCTTCCTGGTGGGCGGAGCCGACGGGCTGGGGCCGGCGGTGCGCGAGAGGACCGAGCGCACCCTGCGCCTGTCGAGCATGACCTTGACCCACGAGTGGGCCCGGGTCCTGCTGGCCGAGCAGATCTACCGCGGGCTGAGCATCCTGCGCGGCCGGCCGTACCACCGGGCCTGACCGACGATTCGCTGGGCCGGGCCCGGACCATGACTTATACTTCCCGCGGACCGGAACGGAACGGTTCCCCCGCGGACCCAGGAGACGCCACGATGCCCCTTCACGCTTCCGCTGCCCGGCGCGCCGTCTGGGCCCTGGCGGCCGCCGCCGCCCTGGCCACGGCCGCGGCCGCGCCGGCCGCCACCCTCGAGATCACCGGCACGCCCGGCGCCGCCCTGCGCATCAACGGCGTGGAGGCGGGCACGCTGCCCCTGGCCGGCCCCCTGACCCTGTCCCCCGGGGCCTACGAGGTCGAGGCCCGGCTGCGGGGCTACGACGGCGACAAGCGCCTGGTGCGCATCGAGTCGGATGCCGACGCCCTGCAGCTGCAGGTGCGCCTCGGGCCGCTCAGCCGGCGCACCGCCGCGCTCAGCAGCGTGCTGTACGCCGGCCTCGGCCAGTTCTACACCGGCCATGACACGCGCGGCTGGATCTACGCCGCCGCCGAGACCGGCGGCCTGTTGACCGCGCTCGCCGGCGAGCTGCAGCGCACCAACCTGCGCCAGGACTACCTGGTGCTGATGGACGCCTACAACGCGACCATCAATGCCGACCAGGCGACCTACTACCGCCAGCAGGCGGCCAAGACCTATGCCGACATGGAAGACATGGAGAAGCTGCGCGACACGGGCCTGATCGTGGCGGTCGCCGCCGTCGGCCTGAGCGTGCTCGACGCGCTGATCACCTTCCCCGCCGTCGAGGCCGGCCCGGGCCCGGTGCCCCCCGTCCTGGGCGCGACCGAGCTGCCGGGCGACGCCCTGGCCGACCTGCGGGGCGCCCATGCGGCGTTCAAGCTGACGTTCTGACCGCGACAGGAGACGACGCCCGATGCGCAGCCTGAATCCCCGGATCCTCGTCCTTGTCGCCGCCCTGGCCGCGGCGGTCGGCCTGATCGTGCTGGCCGGTTGCGACAGCAAGCCCGCCGCGCCCGTGTTCGGCAGCCCGTGGGATCCCGACGGTCCCGACGGCGGCGACGCCCTGCAGGTCTCGGCCATCGCGGGCGACACCACCATCAACGTCACCTGGAACCAGCCCCAGGGCCTGGGCATCGAGGTCTACGTGGTGGGCCACAGCCTCGATCCGGCCGACGGCTGGGAGGACATCGCCGAGGTCAACGCCACCACGCTGGCGCTGGGCCTGTACACCTACCACACGCCCGCGCCCACGACGCTGCACTACTTCCGCGTGCAGGCGTTCACGGCGAGCGAGTACTCGATCGTGGGCTACGGCCGCACGGGCACGGCGTTCACGCCGCCCCGCGTGGTGCCCGCGACCGGCGCCAAGACCCGCGCCAGCCGCCACCTCGACCTGCTGATCACGGTCACCGCCGGCGACTCGCTGCGCCTGGCCGACAACGACAGCTTCGCCGGCGCCACCACCATCCCGGTCGAGACCCTGGGCACCTCGCAGGTCGTCTCGTGGGACCTGGGCGAAGCGGCCGACAACACCGCGTTCACCGTCTACGTCAAGACGGTCGAGACGTCGGGCTATGGCTCGCCGGTCTCGTCCACGGATTTCACCGCCGGCTTCGGGCCGCACCACTACGTCGCCGGCCGGCCGACCACGCTGGCCACCCGCGCGGTCGACCTGGTCGTGCCCAGCGAGGGCGTGACGGCCATGCGCTTCGCGCTGTCGGCGGACGCGCTGGCGACGGCGCCGTGGCTCGCGCCCGCGGACACCGTGCCCGGCTTCCTGCTTGCCGATTCGGCCAACCCGCAGGTGGTGTACGGCGAGTTCGAGGGCGACTTCGGCTACACCAAGACCTACGACCTGCCCGTGACGCCCGACGACCTCTCGACGGCCGCGTTCACGCTGCTGGTGCCGCCGAGCCGCGTCATCGACGGCCCGACGGTGCAGGCCACCTGCAGCGCGCGGGCGACCCTGATGCGCTTCGCCGAGTCGCCGTCGTTCTCGGGCGTGCCGTGGCAGGCCTACGACGATACGGCGACCATCACCCTGTCGGCGGGCGAAGGCCGCAAGGTCGTGTATGCCCAGTTCCGCAACGACTGGGCCGACTCGCCGGTGCTGACGGCCTACGTGGACGTGGTCACGCAGCCGGTCGACGTCACCTTCCTGGCGCCGCTGAACGGCGCGACGCTCACCGGCGGCACGGCGCTGCAGGTGCGCGGCACCGCCCTGGCCGGGACCGCGTCCGACCACCTCGACTCGGTGCGCGTCGACCTGGGGGACGGCCTCGGCTGGCGCGCGCCCGCGGGCACGACCTCGTGGTCGCTGATGTGGGATGTCCCCGCCGCCGATGGCAACATCACGCTGCGCGCCCGCGCCTGGGTCACCGACACGAACACGTCGGCGCGCGACTCGGCGACGACGGCCATCACGGTGACGGTGCAGATACCCTGACGCGACGACGACGCAGGTGAAACGAAGGGGCCGGCCCGTGCAGGACCGGCCCCTCGGCGTTGTCGAGGCGACGTCGCGTCCTAGTTGCCGCCGAAGCGCACGATCGCCGCGAAGGTCAGTGCGTTCAGGCTGTTCTTGTCCACGGCCTCGAGGTCCTTGGCCTTCTCGAAGCGGTACGCCGCATACACGTCCAGGTCGAGCCCGCCGAGGTTGAAGTCGACGCCCGCGCGCAGGTCGTAGAACGGATCCTGCCAGCCGAAGGCGCCCAGGTGGCCGATGCCGATGCCCGCGCCGGCGTAGATGAACTGCCCGAACAGCACGTAACCCTCGGGCGCCCACATCAGTTCGTCGGTGCCGGCGTAGTCGGGGATGAACTCGACGTTGGCCTCGAGGCGGGCCAGGCCGCCCGAAAAGGCCAGCGAGCCGATGAAGCCCAGGGCGCTGTCGTCGAAGCCGGCGACGTCCTTCATGTCGCCCACGGTCTTCAGGTAGTGCAGTCCGCCGCCGATGCGGGTGCCGGCGCTGGCCGGGCCGGCCACCAGGGCCGCCAGGCAGAGGACCAGGGCCAGGCGCAGGATGAACGGGGTCTTCATGGTGTCTTCCCTCCATGGACAGGTTCTTGGCATGTCTCGAAACCCGAGGTCCGCGGGCCCCGAAGGTCCGGCAGGACCCGCGGCCTCGTTGCTGGCCGGCCGCACGACGGACGGCCGGAAAGCCTGAACGCGGCCCATCCTACGCGGCGATCGTGGGTGGCTGCAATCGGGATCGCGTGCGGCCGGCCGTCGACCGCCAGGCCGCTCCGCGGACCGCGAGCCTAGGACCCCTCGGCGAACCGCGTCACGATCACCCCGCCGTACCGCTCGACCCGCGCCAGGTAGACCGCCAAGGGCACCTTCACCACCGTGCCGCCCTCGTACCATCCCTCGAGGCCGCGGCTGGCGGCGTGCACCAGCTGCGGCACGCCGTCGTCGACGACGACGATGCCCAGGTGGCCGATGGCCAGCCCATGCTCGTCGCGCAGGGCGCGCGCCGCGGGATCGCCGGGGTCGAGCACCAGCCAGGCGATGTCCCCTTCGCGCAGGTCGGTCGGATCGAGCGCGTCCTCGGGCACCCAGGTGAACGAGCCCGCCGGGTAGCGCGCGGTGCCCAGCGAGTCGGGCCGCGCACCGTGGAGCGACGCGGTCACGTCGTCGCCCCAGTGCCCGCTGCGCACCATGTCCAGGCTGTAGTCGAAATGGGCTGGATCGTCGTAGTCGACCCGGCCGTCCGGTCCCACGACGTCGCGCGGCCGAGCCCCGGCGAAGCGCGTGCGCAGC
>DAOPJF010000219.1:0-5138 GCA_035399525.1 Candidatus Krumholzibacteriia bacterium
TGTTCTCCTCGGTGGTCCACTGCGCACGGATGCCGCCGCCGCAGCGCCCGGTCGAGCCCGAGCCGATGTAGTGGCGCTCGATCACGACGATGTTCTTCAGGCCGAGCTTCGCCAGTTCGTAGGCGGTGCACAGGCCGTTGACGCCGCCGCCGATGACGACCGCGTCGGCGGTCGCGGGCACGGGTCCGGAGGACAGCGGGATCATGGCGCCTCCTCGGCGTCCGGGGCCGCGGGCGCAGGCACGTCGAGCGAGGCCAGCTGCGCGAAGGTCAGCGGCTCGGCCGGCGGGCGGATGTTCGTCGGTCGCATGGTGCCCGGCTCGGTCCCGCGAAGCTGCGCCAGCTCGAGGGCCGCCTCGGCCAGGCAGCCCTTGCCCTGGCAGAATCCCGTCGCCACGCCGGTGTAGCGCTTCAGCGATTCGATCTCGGTGAAGCCTTCGCGGTAGGCCGCGTGGAACTCGTGCAGCGTGACGTCCTCGCAGCGGCAGAGGAAGATCTTGTCCCGGCTCATGGGGTCACCTCCGTGCCCAGCACGTCCTCGGGCCTGCGGCCGCCCGCCTCGCCGACGGCGGCGAAGCCGATGCGGCCCGGCAGCAGCGCGTCGTCCGGCGCCACGAAGCCGCCGCGCGCCGGGTCGAGCACCAGCTCGGCGCCCAGCTGGAACGGCACGTCGTAGGCGGGCTTGCCCCGGCTGCAGACCACGACCAGGTCGGCCTCCAGGCGCAGGTGCGAGGCGCCCGGTCCGTTCGCCGTTCCCGCGGGGGCGAAGACCGCCGCGACCCGTCCCTGGGCGCCGCGCGCCAGCGAGGCCAGGGCCAGGCCCGTGGTCAGCGGCCACTTCATCTCGACCGCGGCCGCCACGTCGTGGCGATGCTCGGGGCCCGTCACCACCAGGCTGACCTGGGCGCCGCGCACCGTCAGCAGCGCGGCCGCCAGGCGCAGGTCGAGGCCGCTCCCGGTCACCAGCACGGGCATGCCCCGCACCACCAGGCCGTCGCGCACCAGCAGGCGCAGCAACGCCCGCGGCCCGAGGCAGCCCGGCACGTCGTTGCCCGGAAACAGTCCGGGTGCGTCGAGGGCGCCGCCCGCCCAGACCACGCGCTCGGCCTGCAGCGTGGCCAGCTCGGATCCCGTGCGCACCAGCAGCCCGCCGCCGGCATAGCCCGCCACGACGCGCGCGCCCAGGCGCAGGGTCACGCCGGCGTCCTGCGCGCGGGCAACGGCTTCGTCCAGCGTCGCCAGGGCGCGGGCCAGGCCGTCGCAGCGCTCCAGCACGCCGGCGGCCCTCAGTTCGCGCAGCGCCGCCAGGCGCAGGCCGCCGGGCTCGGCGTTCTCGTCGAGCAGCAGGACGCGGCCTCCGGCAACTGCTGCGGCCCGCAGGCCGGCCGCCCCGGCGCCCACGACCACCGTGTCCCAGCGCCCGAGATCGCGCGCCGGCGCCGTCGCCGCGGTGGCCGCCGGCAGGGCCCGCAGGGTCGCGGACCGGTCGGGCAGGCGGCCGATGCCCGTCAGCGGACGGATACCCCTGAGGAAGGCGCGGCTGACGAACGGCGGCCGCGTGAACCACTTGTAGTAGAAGCCGACCGGGAACAGGCCGTCGCCCGCCGCAAGCACGCGCTGCATGGGAGCGCCGTAGAACGCGCCCGTGTCCTGGCGGCGCACGTCCATGCCCTCGTGCACGGGCGTCTCGCACACGCGCACGTTGGGAACGCCGTCCACGCGCATCAGGCAGGCAGTGCACTGGCCGCGGGCGCAGGTCACGCCGCGCGGGCGTCCGTACTTGGGGCTGTGGCTCAGGTCACGGATGCCGTTCTCCCACAGCGCCGCCGCCACCGAGGTGCCGGTGCGGCAGGCGAGGGGACGGCCTTCGAAGCGGATCGTCACCGTCTGGTCGGCCAACGCTGCTTCCTTTCGGCGGTCGAAGGGCAGACCGGCGCCCGGGGGCGCCGCGGCGGAGACTTCGAAAATAGGACGTGCCCCCTGCGGCGGCAAGCGGCGGATCGTTCGCTTTCGCGACTTTCCCCGCGGCTCCCGGACGATATATTTGAAAGTCTGGTAACGATTTGGCGACCGGTCGCATCCGGATTCGCGGACGGGCCGGGCGCGGGCTTCGAACCGGGAGCAGCGACCATGGCGATGACATTCCGGCAGGTGCACGAGCAGGCGAGGCAGCAGGGGATCGAGTTCATCGACCTGAAGATGCTCGACCTCAGCGGTCGGCTGCACCACATCTCGTTCCCGTTCGAGCGTTTCAGCGAGGATGTGCTCACCGACGGCATCGGCTTCGACGGGTCGAGCTACGGCTTCCTCAAGGTCGAGAACAGCGACATGGTGCTCGTGCCCGACCTGGCCACCGCGGCGCCCGATCCGTTCCGCAAGCGTCCCACCCTGTCGATGTTCGCCGAGGCGCGCCTGACCGACGCCCACCGCACGCCCTTCAACCAGGACAGCCGCACCATCGCCCGCAAGGCCGAAGCGGCCCTGCGCACCGCAGGCGTGGCGGACCAGAGCTGGTGGGGGCCCGAGTACGAGTTCCATATCTTCGAGGCCGCCGCCTTCCGCGCGTCGGTGGACGAGGCCGCCTACGGCATGACCAGCGGCGAGCGCTTCTACCAGAACGCCTACCACGCCTGCAATCCCTTCGACCGCTACGACGACTTCCGCGACGAGGCCTGTGCGGTGATGAAGGATTTCGGCATCCCGGTCCGCTACCACCACCACGAGGTGGGCAAGCACGGGCAGCAGGAGATCGAGGGCTGGTTCGCCGACCTGCTGACCACCGGCGACCACGCGGTGCTGACCAAGTACATCCTGATGAACCTCGCCGAGCGGCACGGGCTGAAGGTGACCTTCATGCCCAAGCCGCTGTACGAGAACGCCGGCAGCGGCTGGCACCTGCACCAGTTCCTGACGCGGGGCGGGCAGAACATCTTCGACGACCCGCAGGGCTACGCCGGCCTGTCGCAGACGGCGCTGTACTGGGTGGGCGGCATCCTCTGCCACGCCGACGCCCTGTGCGCCCTGACCAACCCCAGCACCAACAGCTACAAGCGCCTGGTGCCGGGCTACGAGGCGCCGACCGCGCGCACCTTCGGGCGCAGCAACCGCGGCGCCGCCATCCGCATCCCGAGCTACGTCAGCGATCCGCAGCTGCGCCGCGTCGAGTACCGTCCGCCCGACCTGACGTCCAACCCGTACCTGTGCGCGGCGGCGATCCTGATGGCCGGCCTCGACGGCGTGGTCAACCGCATCGACCCGGTGGCCAAGGGCTACCGCCCCGAGGACGCTCCCAGCGAGACGGGCCGCCAGGAGGACTTCCTGCCGCGCTCGCTGGCCGACGCCCTCGACGCGCTGGAGCGCGACCACCAGTTCCTGATGCGCGGCGACGTCTTCCCCGAGTCGCTGATCCGGCGCTGGCTCGAGCTGAAGCAGGACGAGATCCAGGCCATCAACCGGCGGCCGCATCCCTACGAGTTCACCATGTACTTCGACTTCTAGGGCGGAGGCCGACGATGATCGAGATCACCCTGCAGACATCCGCGCGCACCGAGTTCGTCGACGTGACCGCCCGCGTGGCCGATGCGGCCGCGCGCCTGGGCGTCGCCGACGGCGCGGTGGTGGTGTTCAACCCGCACACCACCGCCGGGGTGACGATCAACGAGGGTGCCGACCCCGACGTGGTGCGCGATCTCGACGTCATCCTCGATCGCCTGGTGCCCTGGACCGGCGGCTACCGCCACGCCGAGGGCAACGCGGCCGCGCACGCCAAGGCGCTGCTGTGCGGCAGCTCGGCCACGCTGCTGGTCAGCGGCGGCACGCCCGTGCTGGGCACGTGGCAGGCGGTCTGGTTCTGCGAGTTCGACGGGCCGCGGCGGCGGCGCCTGCTGGTGGGGAAGGCCGGCGGTTGAGCGTCGTCGCCTAGCGGGCCGCGGCAGGCCAGACGGCGCCCAACTCGTCCATGGTGGTCTTGGCCGTCAGGGCCAGGCGGCCCACCGACAGGGTCGAGTCGGCGGCGCTGAACACGCGCGGCTTCAGGCTGACCGTGCCGGCGAAGCCCACGGCGTGGGCCAGGCTGTCGAGGCGGCCGCTGGCGAAACCGTAGGGCCAGGCCAGCCAGCGCGGTGCGCATCCGGTGTGCTCGATCAGGGCGACGCGGCTGGCCACGAGATCATCGGCGACCGGACCCTGGGCGCCGGCCAGGCGACGGCGCGGCGCGTCGCCCGCCACCGCGGGTTCGCAGCGCTCCCAGGCCGCGGCCAGGCTGTCGCGCGCCGCCGCGTCGCGGCGTCCGCGCAGCTCGTCCGCATGCCAGAACACCGGCTCCAGGGCATCGCCCGAACGCACCTTGAAGTGCAGGTCGTGCCCGTGCGACTCCAGCAGGATCGCGCCCGAGTCGGCCATCTGCTTCAGCTCATCCCACCTGCAGACGTCCAGGCCGCTCCAGTCGGTGCCCACCTTCGCCGTCGGCACGAACAGGTGGGCCTTCACGCCGTACTTGCGCAGCAGGGGCCAGGCGATGGCATACACCGAGCGGTCGGCGTCGTCGATGGTCAGCACGACGGCGCGGGCGGGCATGGGCCTGCCGGCCGCGGCCAGGGTCGCCACCTCGTCGAGGGTCATCACGCGGATGCCCGTGTCGCGGAACCAGGCCAGGTGCCGCTCGAATTCCGCGTGGGGCGTGGTCCAGAACTCGCGATCGCCCAGCGACGGCATGCCGAACAGCAGGGCGCCGACCACGCGCACCATGTAGCCGGGTGCGAAGTCGCGGCGGAAGTAGTGGTAGCAGAGCACCGGCACGCCCTGCTCGCCGCCCGTCAGCAGGGGCGCGAGATCGGGGGGATCGAGGTGCTGCGAGGTCATGGCCGCGTCGGCGCCCGGCGATTCGGGCTCGCTGCTGCAGCCGGCCACGGCCAGCATGAGCAGGGCGCCGCAGGCGGCCGCCAGCACCGGGATGCCGTGCCGCGCGCGCATCAGAACAGCGCCCTGGCCGAGAGGCTCAGCGCGGTGCGGCTGTAGCCGCTGGCGCTGGCGAAGGAGCTCTTGGACCATCCCGCCTCCGCCGCCACCAGCCACGAAGGCGCGCAGCGCCAGCCGACGCGGCCCGAGACGCTGCCCACGGCCTGGCTCGCCGCCCCGGTC
>DAOPJF010000220.1:0-5107 GCA_035399525.1 Candidatus Krumholzibacteriia bacterium
ACCCAGGACGGCACCCCGAAGCCCGCCGGCAGGAAGCCCGCGACGATCGCCACGGCCGCGGCGATGAGCGCATACGGGATCTGCGTGCGCACGTGGTCGTGGGTTTCGACGCCGCAGGCGATGGATGTGACGATGGTCGTGTCGCTGAACGGCGAGCAGTGGTCGCCGAACACCGCGCCGCTGAAGACGGCCGCGACGATCACGGCCAGGAACGTGTCCTGCGCGCCGGGCGCCAGGGAGCCGATGGCGCCGGCCGCCGCCGGGATCGCCAGCGGGAACAGGATGCCCATGGTGCCCCACGAGGTTCCGGTGGCGAAGGAGATGATGGCACCGGTGACGAACGTCGCCGCCGGCAGCAGGGCGGGCGTGTGCAGGTTCGCCGCCGCACCGGCGATGCGCTCGGCCGTGCCCAGGGCGCCGAGCACGCTGCCCAGGATCCAGGCGGCCGCCAGGATGATCACGGGGCCGATCATGGTCCGCGCCCCGTCGAGGAACGCCGCGGCGGCCGGCACGAAACGCCGGCCGCCGCGCGTTGGGAACAGCGCCGCCGCGCTCGCAGTCGCCACCAGGCCGGCCAGCACCATGACCTTCGGCCCGGCGTCCGAGCCGAACGAGGCCACCAGCTTCTCGCGCGTGACCGGCAGCAGCGGACCGTCGGCGCCCAGTACGTAGAAGCCCGCGAAGAACGCGGCCAGCAGCACGGCCAGCGGCACGAGCGCCGAGGCGGCGGGCGCCGTGCTCGTCCGCATGGGGGGCGCCGCGGCGCCCCGCGCGCGCAGTTCGGCGGTGAAGCTCCCCATCGGCCCGGGGTCGAAGCCGCGCACGATGGCCACGAACAGCAGCACCAGGGTGAACCAGCAGTGGAAGTTCGCCGGCAGCGAGGCCAGGAACACCGCGTATGGGTTCACGTCGCGGCCCGCCAGCGCGTAGCCCTCCTTGATCATGGCCAACTGGAAGGCGATCCAGGTGGAGACCAGGGCGACGCAGGCCACCGCCGACGACGTCGAATCGACGATGTAGGCCAGCTTCACGCGCGGCGTGCCGCTGCGGTCGGCCAGGTCGCGGCCCACGCGGCCGACCATCATGCTGTTGGCCAGGCCGTCGAAGAAGCACAGCAGGCCCAGGCCGCCGGCGGCCAGCTGGAAGCGCCGCGCCGCGTCGGGGCGGCCCGCCGTCAACCGCTCGAGCAGGGTGCGGAAGCCGCCGCCCGCCTCGAGCACGGCCGCGAAGCCGCCCAGCACCAGGGTGAAGAGGATGGCGCCGGTCTTCCAGGTGCTGCCCAGGCTGGGCGCGAGATGATCGCGGAAGACCGCGAGGTAGGCCTGCCAGGGGTCGCCGCCGGCGAGGATGACCGCGCCGCAGTAGCCGCCGGCCAGCAGGCCCGCCAGGGCGTGGCGGGTGGCGGCGATGACCGCCAGGGCCACCAGGGGTGGCCAGAGGGCCCGCAGGGCGCTGTCACCACCGGCCAGGGGCCACGAGGCGAGGATGGCGATCAGGGCGATCCAGACGGCCGGGCGCCGCATCGAAATCCACCTTCCGCCGGCGCCCGCGCGGCCCGGCCGGCCCACGATAGCACGATGCGGAAATCGGTGTTAAACCTTTCGGGGTGTCGGGACGTCTTCATGATGCCCCCGTTCCCATCAACCGTCCGGAGGACGACCATGCGCTTCCGCCATCTCGTGATCGCCGCAGCCGCCGTGCTGCTGGCCGCCTCGCCCGCCCTGGCCAAGAAGGCCATCGACGGCTCGGGCAAGCTCGAAACCCGCAACCTCGACCTGCCCGCGTTCACGAAGGTCGACCTCGGGGGCGCCTTCGACATCGACGTCACCTTCGGCGAGACGGCGAAGGTCGAGGTCACCATCGACGACAACCTGTGGGACAACCTCGAGGCCGATGTCGATGGCGGAGAGCTGCGCCTGGACTGGATCCGCAACTGCAAGCCCAGCGACGACTGCCGCATCCGCATCACCATGACGCAGCTCGAGGAGTTCTCGCTGCACGGCGCAGGCAACGTCTCGATCGCGGGCTTCGACGGCCCGGCCCTGGCCTTCAAGCTGCGCGGTGCGGGCGATGCGACCATCAGCGGCCGCACCGGCGCCCTGGACGTGCTGCTGACCGGCGCGGGCAGCCTGCACGCCCGCGATCTCGAGGCCAAGCGCGTCGACGTTCGCCTGTCCGGCGTGGGCAACTGCGAGGTGCACGCCGTCGACAGCCTCGACGCCGACATCTCGGGCGTGGGCAACGTCGACTACTGGGGCGAGCCCGAGCACAAGGTGACCCACGTGTCGGGCATGGGCAGCATCCGCGGGCGGTAGCCCGGCGCTAGTGGAACAGGACCTGCACGGCGACCAGCGACGCGGCCAGGGCGAGCCCCGCCCTGGCCGCCGTGCGGTCGGCGGCGTGCCAGAGTCCGCGCCAGGCCACGGCGCGGCGCGTGCGGGCCCATGACTCGCCCGCCACCACGGCGAAGCCCACCAGGATGGTCAGGGCCGTGATGTTGAAGTAGGCCACGCCCGGCAGCAGGCGCTCGAGGCCCAGCTTCAGGCCCACCGTGGCCAGCATCATCGCCAGCACCAGGTTGGGACGCGCACCCACCAGGAACACCGCCGACGACACCAGCACCACGAACCCCACCTTGATGGAGTAGCTCATGTCGTTGAACCAGTGGGTCAGCGCGAATTCGGGGTTGCTGAACTTCACGTGCACCTGGAAGAAGCCGAAGGCCAGGCCCGCCAGCAGGGTGACGGCGATGGCCCGCCGCGCCATGGCGATGACCTGGGCGTCGGTGGCGTCGGGCGCCAGGCGCCTCTTGTAGATGTCCACCGACCACAGCGTCGACACCGAGTTGAAGATCGAGTCGACGGTGCTCATCAGCGACGCGAACAGGCCGCACAGCACCAGGCCGCGCAGGCCCACCGGCAGCAGCAGGTCCACCAGCGTCGGGTAGGCCAGGTCCGGGTCGCCCAGGGGCCGGTCGCGCAGGATCACCGCCAGGGCCACCGCGGGGATGGTCGTGATCACGGCCGTCAGGTACTTCAGCACGCCTCCCGCCAACAGGCCCAGCTGCGCGTCGCGCACCGAGCGGGCCGCCAGCGCGCGCTGCAGGATGACCTGGTTGGCCCCCCAGTAGTTCAGGTTCAGCAGCAGCATGGCCCCGATGGCCGTCCACGGCAGCTTCGGATGGTCGGCCGGCAGGTGCAGGTGCATCAGCCCGCTCTGCTGCAGCGCGCCCCAGCCGCCGGCACGGTCCACCGCCAGCACCGTCAGCACCAGGCCGCCGCCCAGGAGCAGCGTGAACTGGAACACGTCCGTGCGCACCACCGCCGTCAGGCCGCCCAGCGCCGTGTAGAACGCCGAGAACACGCCCAGGCCCACCATCATCACCATGATGCGCACCGTGGGTTCGGCGTGGATCAGCGCCGTCTGCGCCGGGAACAGCGCGTCGGCGGCGTACGCCCCCCAGAAGAGCGCGGTGCCCAGGTAGAGGAAGCCGTAGAGCACCATCGTCAGCACCGAGTAGACCGTGGCCACGCGCGGGCCGAACCGCTCCTCGAAGAACTGGCTGATGGTCACCACCCGCCGCTGCAGGTACAGGGGCACGAACACGAAGGCCGCCAGCAGCAGGCCGAACACGGCGTTGATCTCGAGGTTGGCCTGGGCCAGGCCGTACAGGTAGGCGCTGCCGGCCACGCCCAGGAAGTGGCCCGCGTGGATGTTGGTGGCGATGGTCGACAGGGCGATCGAGGGCCAGCGCAGGCTGCGGCCCGAGACGAAGAACTCCTCGGCCGTGGCGTCCCGGCGCGTGCGCGAGGCCAGGCCGATGGCCAGGATGATGGCGAAGTAGGCCAGGATCAGCAGCAGGTCGAGCACGATGCGGCAGCGCTCCGGTTCGGGCCGTCGGGGCGGATGGCCGCGCCATCCTGCGCAATCGCCGCGGCGTCGTCAATGGCCGCCGCTTTCCCCTTGCCTCGGCCCCCGCTCCGGGCCGATCATGCCCCCGGACCGCGAACCCCGACCAGGGCAGGAACGGATGGACGCCCAGGCCCTCGAATTCCTCCGCCGCCACCACCCCTTCGACCGGCTGACGCCGGAGGAGATGGACGCCGTCGCCCGCAGCGCCGGCACCCTGAGTGTACCGGGCGGGACGACCATCATCAAGCAGGGCGGCAAGGTCAGCGGGTTCCTGCACGTGATGGCCCGGGGCAGCGTGCACCTGGTGCGCGACGGGCGGGTCATCCAGGAGATCGAGGAGGGCGAGTGCTTCGGCTACCCCTCCATCCTCAGCGGCAACCCGCCCAACACGGACGTGGTCACCGCCGGCGACACGGTGATCCACCGCATCCCGGCCGACGTCTTCCGGGCGCTGCTGGCCAACGCCGGGTTCGCCGGCTTCTTCCTGGCCAGCCTCAGCCAGCGCCTGCGCGGCGTGGCCACCCGCGAGAACGCGGCCCTGGGCGGCGCCATGACCACGGCCGTGGGCACGCTGAACCGCACCGCGCCGCTGACCGTGCCGGCCACCGCGACGGTGGCCGAGGCGGCCCGGGCCATGCGCGACGGGCGCACGGACGTGGTGCTGGTCCAGTCCGACCCCGTGGGCATCCTGACCGACCATGACTTCCAGACCAAGGTGCTGGCCGAGGACCTCGGGCCCGCGACGCCGGCGGTGCAGGTGATGACCAGCCCCGTGCGCACCCTGCCCGCCGACACGCCCGCCCACGGCGCGCTGCTGTTCATGCTCGAGCACCGCATCCACCACCTGCCCGTCACCGAGGGCGAGCGCATCACCGGCATCGTGTCGGCCGCCGACCTGCTGCGCCACCAGACCCGCAGCCCGCTGTCGTTGCTGCACCGCCTGGAGAACCTCGAGCCCGGGACCCCGCTGGACTGGTACGCCCGCGAGGTCGCCGGCATGGTCGAGGACCTGTTCGCCGGAGGCCTGAAGGTGGCGCAGATCGGCAAGGTGTTCGCGCAGGTCAACGACATGCTGGTGCATCGCCTGGTGGGCCTGGCCCAGGCCGCGCTGGGACCGGCGCCCTGCGCGTTCGCCTGGCTGGTGTTCGGCTCGGAAGGCCGCATGGAGCAGGCCCTGCTGACGGATCAGGACAAC
>DAOPJF010000221.1:0-5101 GCA_035399525.1 Candidatus Krumholzibacteriia bacterium
GGAGGACGAGGCCCTGGCGGCCGTGCCCATCGTCGCCGCCTGGCGGGCCGCCATGGCCCACGCCGAGGAGCGCGACTACCGGTTCCGCACGCCGAAGTTCGAGGCCCGCAATCCCGCGAACCTGCCCGATCCTCTCGAGCAGGAGGCCCTCGAGGCCCTGGCCACGAGCGACCTGAAGACCTACCACATCCACGACCACGAGGCGAACACCATCCGGTTCTTCGCGCCGATCCGCCTGTCGGAGATGTGCCTGAGCTGCCACGGCAACCCTGCCGACTCCTATGCCCTGTGGGGCAACCATGACGGGCTGGACCCCTACGGCCACCGCATGGAGAACTGGAAGGCCGGCGAGGTGCACGGCGCCTACGAGGTCATCCAGTCCCTGGACGACGCCGACGTCGTCTACCGCAAGGCCGTGACCAGGATGGCCCTCAACGTCCTGGTCGGCGTCGTCCTGCTGGGCGTGATCCTGAACCTGCTGCTGAACCGGCTGGTGATCCGCCCGGTGGGCAGCGCGTCGGCCCTCGCCGCGGCCCTGGCCGACGGCGATCTCTCGCGCAACGCGGACTTCGCCGACCGCCCCGACGAGATCGGTGCCCTCGGCCGCGCCTTCAACAGCATGATCGAGAGCCTGCGCGACCTGATGGGACAGCTCAAGGGCGGCAGCGAGACCGTCAAGCGCAACTCGACCGGGCTGTCCACCCGGTCGCTGCAGCTGGCCAACGACTCGGACCAGATGAACAGCATCGCCAGCACGGTCTCGGCCGCCGGCGAGGAGCTGTCCTCCAGCATCCGCGGCATCGCCGGCTCGACGGACGACATGTCGTCGATGCTGTCGACGGTCGCCGCGAGCATCGAGGAGATGAGCGCGACGATCCAGGAGGTCGCCCGCAACTCGGTCAAGGGCTCGGAGATCGCCAACCAGGCCAGCGACCTGTCGCGGCGCGCCGTCGAGGTCATGGACCGCCTGAAGGAGGCCTCCGGCAAGATCGGCAAGGTGCTCGAGGTGATCACCGACATCGCCGACCAGACCAACCTGCTGGCCCTGAACGCCACCATCGAGGCGGCCAGCGCCGGCGAGGCGGGCAAGGGCTTCGCGGTCGTCGCCAACGAGGTCAAGGAGCTCGCGCGCCAGACGGCCCATGCCACCGAGGAGATCAACCGCGAGATCCAGGAAATGCAGAACAGCACCATCACCGCGGTCAAGTCGATCGAGCAGATCAACCTGGTGATCGAGGACGTCAACCAGATCTCCAACACGATCGCCGCGGCGGTCGAGGAGCAGTCGGCGACCCTGAACGAGATCGCCAAGAGCGGCGGCATCGCCAACCAGGCGGCGCAGGAGATCGCCCGCCGGGTGCAGGAGGGCGCCGAGGGCACGCAGGAGATCGCCAAGACGATCCAGGGCGTGCGCGAGGCGGCCCGCGAGATGGACACGGGCGTCAAGCAGACGCGCGAGAACGCCGTCGAGCTGGCGCAGCTGGCCGACACCATCGACGAGCTGGTTTCGCGGTTCCAGGTCTGACCCGGAAGGGGCCCCCGGCCGCGCGGGCGGCCGGGGGTGTTCCCGCATCACGAGGTAGTCCATGCCGAAGCGTATCCTGGTCATCGAGGACAGTTTCGTCTTCCAGCGCATCATGACCGAGACCCTGCAGGGGCTCGCTCCGGGCGCCGTCATCGACGTGGCCGGCAGTGCCGCGGAGGGCCTCGCCAAGGCCGGCCGCGGCGGCCCCGACATCGTCTTCCTGGACCTGGTCCTGCCCGACCAGGACGGGCTCGGCCTGCTGGCGCAGCTGCGGGGCCTGTCGCCGGCGCCGGCGGTGATCGTCGTCAGCGGGACCGGGGACCACCAGGCCGGCGGCACCGTGCGCGCCCTCGAGCTGGGCGCCCTCGAGTTCGTGGCCAAGCCGGTCAACGCGGGCTACCAGGCATCGGTGGAGATCCTGGGCCGCGACCTGGGCCGCGCCATCGCGGCGTGGCGCGAGCACGGAGCGGCCCGGACCGATGCGGCGGCCCGCGGGATCGCGGCGCCCGCGGCCCCGCCGTCCCTGCCGGCCCCCCCGGCCCGCAGGAGCGGCTTCTGGGTGACGGCCGTCGCCTCGTCGACCGGCGGCCCCGAGGCGCTGATGAAGCTCCTCTCGGCACTGCCGGCGGAGTATCCGCTGCCCATCGTCGTGGTGCAGCACATGCCGCCGCTGTTCACCGAGTCGCTGGCCCGCAGCATCGACCAGCACTCGGCGCTGACCGTGTGCGAAGGCCGGGACGGCATGGCCCTGGCGCCGGGGCGGGTCTACCTGGCCCCCGGCGGTCGGCACATGACCGTCGTGGCGCCCAGGGGACTGCCCGAGATCCTGCTGACGGACGCGCCCCCCGAGTGCAACGTGCGCCCGGCGGCCGACGTGCTGTTCCGGTCGCTGGCGCGCATCCGCGAGGCGCGGGGCGTGCTGGCGGTCGTGATGACGGGCATGGGCGACGACGGCCGCGAGGGCGTGCGCTGCCTCAAGGCCCGCAGCGCCCATTGCGTGGCGCAGTCGCGCGAGTCCTGCGTCGTGTACGGCATGCCCCGCGCGGTGGTGGATGCGGGGCTCGCCGACGAGATCGTGGACCTGGACGACCTGGCCGGTCGCCTGACCGTACTGGCCGGGCTGCCGGCCTTCAGCCGCTGACCGGGACGGGACACAACTTTCACCCCTGCGGGGGGAACGGACGCACCATGGCGACGCCCACGATCGACAAGGACACCTACGATGCGCTGCGGCACTGCCTCGAGCGCGAGGCCGGCATCGCCCTGGGCGAGGACAAGCAGTACCTGATCGAGGGCCGTCTGCACGCCATCATGGCGGCCGAGGGCTGCACGAGCTGGAGCGAGTTCCTCGGTCGCGCCCGGGCCGACGCCTCGGGCCGGATCCGCGAGGCGATCATCGATGCGATGACCACCAACGAGACGCTGTGGTTCCGCGACGAGGACCCGTTCACCGTCCTGCGCGAGGTGCTGATCCCGCGCTGGGCCGACGAGATCCGCCAGGGCACGCGCCAGCGGGTCCGCATCTGGTGCACGGCGTGTTCCACCGGCCAGGAGCCCTACTCGGTCATGATCACCCTGCTCGAGGCGATGCGGACGCAGCCGGCGCTCAGGCCCGAGCACATCGAGATCCTGGCCACCGACATCTCCGAGACCGCCCTCGCCGCCGCGCGGGAGGGCCGCTTCAACTCGGTGGCCATGGCCAGGGGCATGCGGCCGGAGCTGCGCAGCCGCTACTTCCGCGAGGACGGCCGCGTGGCCGTCATCCGGCCCGAGGCCGCCGGGAGGATCACCTTCCGCCGCTTCAACCTGCAGGCTTCGTTCAGCCTGCTGGGCTCCTTCGACGCGGTGCTGAACCGCTACGTCGCCATCTACTTCGCCGCCGACTTCAAGCGCGAGCTCTACCGCAAGATCCGCGGCGTGCTGCGCCCGGGCGGCGCCCTGTTCCTGGGATCGTCCGAGTCGCTCACCGGCTACGAGGCCGGGTTCACGGCCCGCCGGCAGGGCAAGG
Organism: Candidatus Krumholzibacteriia bacterium; assembly: GCA_035399525.1. Classification (GTDB taxonomy): domain Bacteria; phylum Krumholzibacteriota; class Krumholzibacteriia; order LZORAL124-64-63; family LZORAL124-64-63; genus JACZKN01. The sequence goes on from DAOPJF010000221.1 coordinate 3,534, forward strand.
CGATCTACTTCGAGTCCGACGGCGCCGCGGGCGACGTTCCCCCCGCCGAGGCGGTGCGGCCCACCCTGCCCGCGGCGGCCGCCCCCGCGCCGGCCCCGGCGGCCGACGCCCCGGTGGACTCGGACATCAAGGCGATCCTCGCGTCGCTGCGGGCGATCAACGCGCGCCAGCCCTGACCCGCGGCCGATCGGCACACGCAACGAGCCCGCGGCCCCGGGGCCGCGGGCTTCGTCATCGTCGCTGCCGGACCGGCTAGGGCAGGCGGCGGTAGGCCACCATGGCCCGCTCGATCTCGCCCGGCGCCGGCTTGTCGCGGACCGAGATGTAGCCCGTGATCCGGCCGTCCTCGTAGCACGGGAACACGACGGCGTGCACCCAGTACACGCGCCCGAGCTTGCCCCGGTTCAGCACGATGCCGTGCCACACCTGGCCCGAGGCGATGACCTGCCACAGGTCGGCGAACGCCGTGCGCGGCATGTCGGGGTGGCGGATGACGTTGTGGGGCCGCCCCACGAGCTCGCCCTGGCCGTACTGCGCGGCGCGGTAGAACGCGTTGTTCGCGAAGGTGATGCGCCCCTTGGTGTCGGTGGCCGAGATCAGGATGTCCTCGTCGGCCAGGACGTACTGGTCCTCGCGGGCGGTGAAGCGGCCGCGCGCCTCGAAGTCGCTGGCGGCCACCAGCGGCGCCAGCCGGTCGAGCGGGCTGTCGGCGCCCTGGAACAGGCCGTTGCGGCGCATCAGGCCCGTCAGGTGGGCGTAGGTGCGGCCGATGACGTCCAGCTCGATGATCTCGTTGCCGACCCGGGCCGACGACTCGTCCAGCAGGCGGAAGTTCTCCAGCGAACCGTGGATGCTGCGGGCCGCGCGCTGCGTCAGGGCATTGACCTCCTGCGAGCGCTCGCGGGTGCGGCCGACGCTGCTGACCGCGGCATCGAGCATGTCCCTCGCCTGCAGGATCTTCTGGGTCAGGCCGCCGAGCGAGGTCCCGATGCCGCTGAGGGTCGTCGCGATCTCCTCGTTGGCCTGCTTGGTGATGCGCGAGAGCTCCTTCACCTCGTTGGCCACGACGGCGAAACCCTTGCCCGCCGGGCCGGCGGTCGCCGCCTCGATGGTGGCGTTCAGCGCCAGCAGCTTCGTGCGGTCGGCGATCTTGTTGATGGTCAGCAGCAGGCGGTCCACGGCGGCGAACGAGCTGTTCACGTCGCCCATGGCGTCGACGACCGCCGCCAGCTCGTGGGACATCGAGCGGATGTCGCCGGCGGAATGGTCCATCTGGCTGTCGATGGCCTCCACGTTGTGCGAGACCGTGTCCATGCTGGCCAGCACGCCGTTGAAGTCGTCGATGCTCTTGCGGATGGCCTCGAGCTGGATCTCCACGCCCTTGCTCGTCGAGCGCGCGACCTGCGACAGGCCGACGCTCGCGTTCTCGATCAGGACGTTGTTCAGGCGGGCCTGGTCGAAGCCGGGCACGCCGGAATCGGCTTCGGCACCCGTCTCGGCGGCGGGGGCAAGGGTCGTGTCCATCGTGGTCTCCCCTGGGGTCCGGGCGGTCCCCAGGGGAGACCACG
>DAOPJF010000222.1:0-5093 GCA_035399525.1 Candidatus Krumholzibacteriia bacterium
CGATGCGCAGGGTGCGCTTGCCGCCCACGTGCATGCCGGGGATGCCCTTCTCCCAGCCGGGGATGACCCAATGGCGCCCCAGCGGGAACGCGATGGGCTCGCCGCGGTCCAGCGAGCTGTCGAACTTGACGAGCGAATCGCCGGGCGTCTCGAACAGCGAGTCGGCGTCGGCCTCGTACCAGCCGGTGTAGTGCACCTGCACGAAATCGTCGGAGCCCACCAGGGCGCCCTGACCCAGGGTCGAGTCGACGTAGGCCAGGCCCGGCTCGATGGTCTGCCAGGCCGTCGCCTTGGCCGGAGCCTCGGCCTTCTGACCGCCGCCGCAGGCGCCCAGCGCCAACAGGGCGGCCGTCGCCATCAGGGCGGCCCACACGGTACGCATTCGCATGCATCCACCTCGGTTGGGGAAGGACCGCGGCAGGCCCCGGACGGGCCGCCGCGCACAGCCGCAGGATAGCCCTCGGCCTCTGTCCTGTAAAGGCGCGTATGGCCCCCGCCAGCCGCCTGCTTGACCCCGCGCGCGGGGCGAACCTATCATGGCGCCCCACGAAGGGAAGTTCGATGCGCAGCTCGCGGGGCCTCCTGCACAATCTCGGCATCCTCACCGTCGGCCAGGTCGTCTCCCAGCTGCTGAACGTCTGGGCGCTGGTCTACCTGGCCGGACGCCTGGGCGCCCACTGGTTCGGGGCGGTGCAGGTGGGCGTGGCCTTCATGGGCTACGCCCTGGTCGCGGCCGAGGGCGGCCTGTTCGCCCTGGGCGTGCGCGAGGTGGCCCGCCTGGACGCGCCCGGCAGCGTGCTGCGCTACGCCCGCGGCCAGCAGGGCCTGCTGATACTGCAGGGCGCCGTGGTCATCGCCCTGGGCCTGGTGCTCATTCCCCTGCTGCCCATCCGCAGGCCCGACGCCTGGATCCCGATCCTCTACCTGCTGGCCATCGTTCCCCAGCTGGGCCAGCTGGACTGGCTGGGCCTCGGCCTGGAGAAGATGAGCCACGTCGGTGCGCTGCGCATCGCCCGCAGCCTAGTCTATGCCCTGGCGGTGCTGGGCGGGCTGCACCTGCTGGGCGGCCTGCAGGGCGCCGAGGCCGCCCGCCTGGTGCCGGTCATGTGGTTCGCGGCCATGGCCGCATCGAACCTGGTGGTGCTGGTCCCGGCCCGCCTCTGGCTGGGCGGATGGGTCCGGCCCGGCCGGCCCGCGCCCGGCGAGGCCCGCCGCCGCTGGTCGGCCGCCGCCCCCATCGGCGCCTCGGCGCTGGTCATGCGCGTGCTGCTGAACATCGACCTGCTGCTGCTGGGCGTGATGGCCCGGCCCGAGGATGCGGGCCACTACGCGGCCGCCGCCCGCCTGATTGCCTTCCTGATCGTCGCGGTCGAAGTGCTGTGGGCGGCGCTGCTGCCCCGGCAGTCGCGCCTGGCCTCCCAGGACCCCGCCGGCTTCCGCCAGGCGTTCAACCTGTACCTGGGCGCGGTCATGGGGGCACTGCTGCCCCTGGCCCTGGGCGGCCTGCTGCTCGCGCCCGGCATCATCGCCCGGCTGTATCCGGCCGAGTACGCCGGGGCCGCGCCGGTCTTCGCCGTGCTGAGCGTGTCCTACAGCCTGCTGGCGGTGGCCATGTACCTGGGCAACACGCTGGTGGCCTGCGACCGCCAGAAGCAGTACGTGGGACCGGTGGCGGTGGCGGCCACGGTCACGCTGGCGGCCGTCACGCTGCTGATCCGTTCGCACGGCGCCGTCGGCGCCAGCTGGGGCATGCTGGCGGGGCACGGGCTGCTGGCGGCCTGGCTGGCGATCGTCAACCGGCACCTGTTCCGCCGGCGTCTGGGCCTGCTGCTTCTGCAGCTGGCGCCGGCGCTGGGCGCCCTGGTCGCCGCAGTGATGGCGACGGCCGGCTGGCCGGTGGTGCTGCGCATCGCCGCCGGCGGCGCGGCCTACGCGTTGGCGGCGGCGCTGCCGCTGCGGTCGTTCCTGCGCACGCGCGGCGCCTGATCGCGCGGGGCGCCGTCGGCCGACTCGCGGCCGCCCAGGTGCACCAGCAGCCCCCAGAACACCCAGATCAACGCGAGGCGGAAGGTCGGGAAGGCCAGGAAGTACCCGCAGGTCAGCACGTAGCCGAACCACAGCAGCTTCTCGCGCGCCTGCCACAGCCAGTGGCCCTGCCGCCAGAGGATCGCCACGAACAGCACGGCCAGCACGATGCCGTGCTCGGCCAGCACCTCGAGGTAGATGTTGTTGGCGATCCGCTTGAAGCTCGCGAAGTCCGACACCATCCAGGTGTACAGGTCGGGGTAGCGCCCGAAGAAGTAGCCGTAGTTGCCCATGCCCACCCCCAGCGGGTGGTCCAGGAACATGCGCCAGGCGTGGTACGACTCGTTCAGGCGCTGCACCAGCGAGACGTTGGTCACGTCGGTCACGCCGCCGAACAGCAGCAGGCTGAACTTGTCCAGCACCAGGGTGCGGAACAGACCCGTGGCCAGCAGGTAGACACCGACCGCGGCCGCTCCGGCGATGGCCGCGCCCCGGGCCGCGTCCGAGACGCGCCGGTCCATGGCCGCCACGAAGAACACCGCCAGCACGCCCAGCAGGGCCGCCGGCGACGCGGTGATGACCACGCCCACCAGCACCACCGGCAGCATCAGCCGGAAGAAGCGGTCGCCGAAGCGCAGCGTGGACCACGCGGCGATGGCGCCGGACGCCAGCAGGTACCAGCCGAAGTAGTTCCCCTCCTCGAACGGCCCGGTGCGGGCCACCTGGACGCCGGCGACGGTCATGAACTGCACCTCGTCCCAGCGCAGCAGCCGGCTCGCCGGCAGACCCGCCGCCAGCACCAGGTTCAGGGCCACCGCGTAGGCGACGGCGACGGCCGTGCCGATCAGCCACCAGCGGCTGAAGGTGCGCACGTCCATGGCGCCGCGCCCGAGCACGTCCAGCACCAGCACCATCAGGCCCAGGTCGAAGGCGGCGTAGGCGAAGTGGAAGGCGGTGTTGGCCACCGGGTGGAAGCGGCCCGAGGCCCAGTCGAGCATGGTCAGGTCCGAGTCCAGCAGCTCGTTCAGGCCCCAGGCGGCCGGGAACAGGCTGCCGAAGATGAACAGGCACCACAGCAGCGGGATCGTGCCGCGCCGCCGCAGGTCCTCGACGCCGGACGTCAGCAGGTGCACCAGGGCCAACGCACCCGCCAGCTCGTAGATCTTCAGGGGAAAGCCCACCGGCACGGTGACCGAGTTGGTCAGCGGCAGCGTGACCAGGATGACGGCGAGCAGCCTGGCGCTGCCCATCAGGCCCCCGGCGCGAGGATCTGGTCGCGGTTGCGGCGGAAGTACTCCAGCCCCAGCGCCAGGGCCATGCCGCTGCACAGCCCGAGCGCCGTCAGGATGGCCGCGGCCCTGAGCCGGCGCGGCCGGACGGGCTTGTCGCTGACCGAGATGTGTCCGATCTGCTCCAGCGGCGACAGCAGATCCAGCCGCACCTTCTCGCCGCGCCAGTCGGCATCGAGCTGGGCGCGCTGCAACGGCAGGTCGCGTTCGAGCCGCAGCTCGAGGTCCCGGATCTCCTGGCGAATGTCCCCCTGCCGCTTGCGCAGGTCGACGTCGCGCTCCAGGCGCAGCCGGGCGATCTCCAGGTCGATGGTCGCCATGCGGTCGCGCAGCGTGTCGACGGTGACCGTCGCCTCGGTGATGCGGGTCGACAGGCCGTCGACCGTCGCCAGCAGCTCGGCCACGCGGCCGGCCTGCTCGCGGCCGGCCACCTGCAGCAGCACGTCCACCTGGGCGTCGCCGGTGCGCGGCGCGGCGGTCGTGGCGCCGTCGGCCTCCATCACGCGCTGCAGCAGGCCCTGGGCCTCGGCCAGGCGCTGGCGCGCCTGTTCGGTCTCGCCGCCGATGACGCCGATGGCGTTCTCGCGCCAGGCGCGGCCGCCCTCGAGGCGGCGGATCTTCAGGTCGAGCCGCAGGCTGTCGGCCTGCAGCAGGGCCAGGGCGCGCTCGCGCGCGCCGATCTCCAGGCGGGCGCGGGCCTCGTCAGCCGCCAGGTGGTCGATGTCGTTGCGGATCTTGTCCATGCGCACGCGCGCGCCGCCGATGGTCAGGTACATGGTGCTGCCCACCGAGTCGAGGCTGGCCTGCCGGTTGAACGCGTCGATGGCCTCGCGCAGCGTGCGCACCGCCAGCAGGGGATCGGGGTTCAGGTTCGTCAGCGTGATGACGTCGCCGCCCTGCTGGAACTGCGGACCGCTGGGGATGTACTCGGCCAGGATGTCCGGCGGCCCTTTGCGCGTGCGGAACTCGTCGAGCTCGCGCAGGTCGGGCCAGTACAGCCACGTGCGGAACCAGCGCACGATGTCCTTCAGCGCCCACTCGCGCAGCGGCGCGCCCATGTCCGAGTACGAGACGATGCCCGGCCGCACCTGCGCCGTGGCGCGGTACAGCGGCCGGGTGAAGACGCCGTAGGCGATGCCCGCGACCAGGCCGGCCAGGGTGGCGGCCATCACCAGCCGCCGGGCCCGGTACAGGATGTTCAGCAGCCCGGGAATGCTCAGGGCGCGGGTCGTCTCGACGGCCTTGTCCAACGGTTCTCCTTGGTGCGAAGGAACGGGCGCGGCCCCCGCGGCGAGGCGGGAGCCGCGCCGGACGGGATCAGAGCAGGCCCTGCAGCGCCTTCTGCGACGCGCCCAGGACCTCGCTGTGCAGCGACTTGCCGTGCGAGTCCATGGTCACCACCACCGGGAACCGCACGACGCGGAACTCCCAGATGGCCTCGGGCGAGCCGAACTGCTCGGCCATGTGCACGCCGGTGACCTCGACCACCTTCTCGGCCAGCACCTGCGCGGCGCCGCCGATGGCGTGGAAGTACACCGCGCCCACCTTCTGGCAGTACTCGAGCGTCTTGGGGCCCATGCCGCCCTTGCCGATGACGCCGCGGATGCCGTACTGCTCCATCAGCGGGCCCTGGTAGGGCTCCTCGCGGATGCTGGTGGTCGGGCCGGCGGCCTTGACCACCCACTTGCCGCCTTCCTTCACCACCACGGGACCGCAGTGGTAGATGATGCTGTCCTTGAGGTCCACCGGCGGCTTGCCGCCGTCGTGCAGGTACTTGTG
>DAOPJF010000223.1:0-5075 GCA_035399525.1 Candidatus Krumholzibacteriia bacterium
GAAGTGGATGTAGCAGCGCGTCTCGCCCGTGATGGGATTGAACCCGTCCTGGTCCCACTGGTAGGTGAACCCGTCGATGTCGCGCTCCTCGAGCTGCAGCACCTGGGCGTCGGGACCGCCGTAGCAGTCCAGCAGCAGCATGCCCTCGCTGCGCAGGCTCGCGCGGCAGTTGCGGAAGTAGGCGCCCAGGTCGGCGCGCGACTTCATGCCCCACCACGAGAAGTTGGTCGCCGCCAGGATGTCGCAGCGCGGCGCCCGCACGGCACGCACGTCGTCCTGCACCAGGGTGACGCGCGCGGCGGCCTCGCCCAGGGGCTCGATGTTGTGGCGCCGCCCCCAGGCGAGCGTCGGCCCGTCCAGGTCCACCCCCAGCGCCGTGTGCGAACGGTCGGCCTTCACCCAGGTGGCCGACAGCAGCGCCGTGCCGCAGAAATCCTCGCGCAGCGACGCCGGCAGCCGGCCGAACTCGCTGCGGAACACCCGCTGCATGAACGGCACCTCGGCCGAGGGGTTCTGGACCGACTTCTCGTACAGCCAGTGGCGGTCGGCCTTGCGCGCGGTCAGGGCGCCGGCGTCGGCCAGCGCCTGCATGCGCTCGTGGACAAGGGGCTTCCGGGCGCGCCCGGCGCGGGCGCGCGGCTGCTTCGCGGTGCTCTTGGGCATGGGGTCCTTCCGGGTGCCGCCGACGGTCGGCCGGGGCCTGGGTTCTCGCGACCAGGGATCTCGTGACGGGCGACGCCGCGCCGCGGCGCGACGGACCTACTCAATACACGACGCGCGCCGGCGGATCAACCCTCGATTGACGCGAAGCGGCCCGTCGTCCCCGCGGGAACGACGGGCCGCCCTTCCGGACGGGACGCCGTCAGGCGTCCTGCAACTCGCCCAGCGCGTCGAGGGACGCGGCGAAGTCGTCGGGCACGTCCTGCTTCAGCCCGCGCAGCCGCGACGGGCTGCGCACCTGCGTGGCCCCGTCGTAGGCGGCCGCCACGTCGGCCGAGCCGCCGCGCACGATCGTCTCGAGCACCTTGACCACCTTGTTCAGCTCGCGGGCCTGCCCCGACAGCTCCTCGCTGGCCGATGCCGACTCCTCGGCGCTGGCCGCGTTGCTCTGGGTCACGTGGTCCAGCCGGCTGATGGCCGAGTTGATGACGTCGACGCCGTCGGACTGCTCGCCGCTGGCGGCCGAGACCTGGTCGATCAGCGCCGTCACCTCGGTGATGCCGTCGACGATGCTCGAGAGCATGGCGTCGACCTCATGGGTCACGGCCACGCCGCTGCCGGCGTCGTGCTGCGACCGCTCGATGAGCTCGGCCGTCGACCTGGCGGCCTGGGCGCTGCGCTGCGCGAGGTTGCGCACCTCCTCGGCGACCACGGCGAAGCCCTTGCCGGCGTCGCCGGCACGCGCCGCCTCGACCGCGGCGTTCAGGGCCAGCAGGTTGGTCTGGAAGGCGATCTCGTCGATGGTCTTGATGATCTTGGCCGTCTCGTCGGCCGAATCCTTGATCTGCTCGATGGCCGACGTCATGCGGCGCATGGCGTCCTGGCCCCCCGAGGCCGTCTGCTGCAGCGCGGCCGACAGGCGGTTGGCCTCGCCGGCGCTCTCGCTGTTGCGCTTGGTCATCGAGGCCAGCTCCTCGAGCGTCGCCGACGTCTCCTCGAGGTTCGAGGCCTGCGTGGCCGCGCCCTCGGCCATGTCGGTGCTCGCTCCGGCCACCTGCCCGCTGGCGGCGGCCACCTGCTCGGCGCCGGCGGCGAGGTCGGTCATGACGCGCGTCAGGGCCCGCACGATGGTGATCGTGAGCCAGGCGGCCAGCAGCACGCCCATGGCGACCGCCACCACCGACAGGACCAGCACCGCGGCCCGGGTACGCCGGGCGGCGACGAGCATCTGCTCGTCGGTCTTCACCTGGCGGTCGACGGTCGCGATGGCCTCATCCATGTGGCCGGTCACGTCCTTGAGGGCCGGCACCGTGCGGTTGGCGTAGATGGCGGCCGCCTCGGCGGCGCCGGCGCCCCGGTCCTCGTTCCAGGCCAGCAGGTCGTCGATGCCCAGGATGACGCGGTTCGCCGCGGGCACGACCTGCTCGAGCACGTAGCGCGAGGCCTCGTCGCGGTCGCCGCCGGCCAGCAGTTCGTCGACGTGGATGGCGCCGCCGTGCATGGCCTGGTGCTCCCAGTCGACGTCGTCCCAGATCTTCGCGAACGCGGGATCCGCCGCCGCCAGGCCCTTCACCTCGTCGCTGTAGAACCACTGCCCGAAGCTGCACCTGTGGGGGTCGGTGGTCACGTCCAGCTTCGTGACCGACGGGTCGAAGAAGACGTCCTTCACCTTGGCCGCCCACTCCAGGTGCGCCACCTTGGCGTCGCGCAGGAAGTCGTTGAGGTTCAGGTCGACGGGGGCATACACCTGCGCGATGTCCGCGGCCGAGGCGTGCATGAGCGCGTGGGCCTCCTCGAGGGGCCCGAGCACCTCCGCCAGGCCGGGCGCCATCGCCTGCGCCTCCCTGGCGCCGTCGCCGTACAGCCACTCGCCCAGCTTGCACTTGTGGGGGTCGGTCTGGACCTCGAGCGTCGTCACCGCCGGATCGGTGATGAACGCGTTCACCTTGCCCGCCCAGCGCAGGTGGTCGAGTTCCCGCTGCACCAGCACGGCCTTGATCTGGTTGCCGTCGATGACTTCGTGGGCGTCACGGACGATGCTGCCGATGCCCAGCACGGACCACGCCGACACGCCGGCCAGCAGCACGAGCACGATCCCGAAGCCGACACTGATCTTGCGGCCCAGGCTCCAGTTCCTCAGCATTGGACGATCCTCCCCGTCCCGGATGGGCCGCCCCCGTGGCGGTCCTTCCCGTTGTTCCCGGGGAATCATCGTCCGTACCTGGGAATTCTTTAGAACGATGCTGTAAAGCTCCGACCGGATCAGTGTGCCTTCGTCGGCATAAGCTCCCGCAGCAGTTCGACATCGGCGCGCCCGACCACCCGCAGCAACGCCACGGCCGCGACGTACAGCACGGCCATCACGGCGAAGGTGCCCAGGAACGGCAGCCAGCCGTGCAGCGGCATCGCGAACAGCGAGGCGTGCCAGCCGGGAGCCAGCAGGCGCAGCAGTCCGACCGTGGCGCCCCAGGCCACCGCCGTGGCGGCCACAGGACCGGCCAGGGCGCGCCGCAGCGGCAGCCGGAACGGCGAGGGCTGCAGCCAGCGCAGGTGCATGAAGGTGCTGACGGCCACGCTGATGATGGTCGCCCACGAGGCCCCGAAGTAGGCGTGGCGCGGGATCCAGAGCGAGTTCAGCACGACGTTGGCGACCATCGCCGTCAGGCCGATGGTGACGAAGGCCTTCTCGCGGTCGGCCGTGATCAGCAGCCGACCGAAGATGGTGTTGGCCGCTTGCAGGGGCAGGGCCCAGATGACGATCATCAACACCTTCACCGAGTCGGGGAACTCGCCCGACTGGTCGAAGAAGCCGATGACCGGACCGGCGGTGAAGGTCAGCAGCAGGGTCAGGGGCACGACGGCCACGAGCATGAACCGCAGCGCGCGCTCGCCCAGGCGCGCGGCCGCCTGCGGGCTTTCCATGCCGTAGCGCGCCATGGCCGGGAACAGGGCGAAGCCGAACAGGCTCGGCACCAGGATCATGATGTCCAGCGCCCGGTGCCCGAGCACGTACAGGCCGGCCGCGTCGTTGCCCAGGATGTTCTTGAGCATGACCGTGTCGACCTTGTTGTAGATGATGCCGAAGGTCGTGGCCATGAACATGGGCAGGCCCAGGCGCAGCATCCAGAACATGCCCGGCACGTGCGGCGCGTCGGGATCGGCGCGCCATGGCCCGCAGGTGCGGAACATCAGCGGCGCGGCGATGGCCAGGCGGATCACGCGGCTGACCACGTTGGCCCAGACCACCCCCATCAGGCCGTGGCCCTGCTCGAGCCACAGCCAGCCCAGCCCGAAGTAGGCCACGGCCGAGACGATCTGGCTGTAGGACTGGTGCTCGACCTTCTCGTGGGCCTGCAGCACGGCGTCGCAGCCCATGGCCGTGGATTCGATGAAGATGGCCAGACCCGTCACCAGCACGGCAGCCGTGTCCAGGGCCGGGTAGCCCGACGCACGCACGAACACCCACATCAGCCCGTAGCACACGGTGCCCAGCACCCAGCGGATGCGCATCGTGGCCCACAGCAGGGGGCCGGTCAGCCCCTTGTTGCGCGTCACCTCGCGCGTCAGCAGCGTGCCCAGGCCCCAGTTGGTGATCACCAGCAGGATGGCCGTCAGGTCCGTGGCCGAACCCCAGATGCCGACGCCTTCCTTGCCCAGCTCGGGCGTCATGAAGCGGATCAGCAGCGCGCTGAGCGCGCGCCCGAACAGCACGCCGAAGGTCAGCAGCAGGGTGTTCTTGGCGACGGTGCGGGTGGCTCCCAACTCGGCTCCTCGGCCAGGGACTAGAACAGGCCGCGGGTGACCGCGGTCAGGACGGGACCGGACCCATGGTCGAGGTCCCAGGTCAGGTCGATGCGCGTGACCTGCGTGTTGGCCGAGCGCGTCGGTCCCAGGCGCAGGCCGAAGCCGGCCTCGCGGCGGGCGTCGCCGGGGCCCCGATCCTCGTCGGCCCACCAGGCGCAACCCGCACCAAGAAACGCCGCGCCCCCGACGCGCGCCAGTCCCAGCAGCTCCCAGGGCGCGACCTTGCCCACCTCGGCGTTGGCGCGCAGCAGGCGGTCGCCGGCCATGCCGTCGAACTCGAGGGTGCGCAGGCCGCGGTCCAGGCCCAGCACCAGGGCGTCGATGCCTGACAGCTGCCCGCCGTGGGCGCCCTCGACCACCAGGCGTCCCAGCCAGGGCGCATCGGCGGGGCCGGCCTGCGCCAGGAACGCCGCCGTGGCGTCCACGACATGGGTGCGCACCTCGGCTCCGCCGGCCTGGCCCAGGGTGCGCAGGTCGAGCAGCGCGTAGCACCGGCCCGCGGTCAGCCACTTCGTCGCCGCGGCGTCCCAGCGCAGCGCGCCGGCGCCGTCGGCCGCGGACGAGCCTACGGCCCCCCCGGCCGGGCCCAGCCTGGCCTCCAGCACCGCATC
>DAOPJF010000224.1:0-5073 GCA_035399525.1 Candidatus Krumholzibacteriia bacterium
GGTGGGCCCGGGCATCCTGTTCGCCGGGGCGGCCATCGGCGTGTCGCACCTGGTGCAGTCCACGCGCGCGGGCGCGGGCTGGGGCTTCGGCCTGTGGTGGGCCGTGGTGCTGGCGATGGTCTGCAAGTACCCCGCCATCGAGGCCGGGCACCGCTACACCGTGGCCACGGGCGAGAGCCTGCTGCACGGCTACCTGCGCCTGGGCCGCTGGGCCCTGGGCCTGTTCATGGCGGTGGTCGTCGGCAGCGCGTTCATCACCATGGCCGCGGTCACGGCGGTGACCGCGGGCCTCTGCGGCGCGCTGCTGGGCCTGGACTGGTCGCTGCCCGCGCTCAGCGCGCTGGTGCTGGCGGTCACGCTGGTCATCTGCGCGGTCGGCCGCTACCACGTGCTGGACCTGGTCATGAAGGTGATGGTGGTGATCCTGGGCCTGCTGACCGTGCTGGCCGTGGCGGTGGCCGCGGCCCACGGGCCGGCGGGGCACCAGGCCGACCCTTCGCCCGCCGTGTGGTCGGCCGCGGGCATCACCTTCCTGCTGGCCCTGATGGGCTGGATGCCCACGCCCCTGGACGTGGCGGTGTGGCCGTCGCTGTGGATCCTCGAGAAGTCGCGGCGCGACCGCCGCCTGCCCACGATGCAGGAGGCGATGGTCGACTTCCACCTGGGCTACGTGGTGACGGGCGTGCTGGCCCTGGCCTTCCTGTCGCTGGGCGCGCTGGTCATGCACGGCACCGGCCGCGCGCTGCCCGAGTCGGGCGTGGCCTTCGGCCGGCAGCTGGTGGACATGTACGCCGAGGCGCTGGGCCCCTGGAGCCGCTGGGTCATCTCGGTGGTGGCGTTCATCACCATGTTCTCGACGACGCTGACGGTGCTCGACGGCTACGCGCGGGCCATGGCCGGCGGCGTGGGCCTGCTGGTCGGCGCCGGCGAGGAGGCGCGCCGCCGCGCGGCGCTGGTGCTGATGCCGGTGACGGCGGCGTTGGCGCTGGTGGTGATCGCGTTCTTCCTGAAGAACATGCGCACGCTGGTGGACGTGGCCACGGTGCTGGCGTTCCTGGCGGCGCCGCTGCTGGCCTGGCTGAACATGCGCGTCGTGCGCGGACCCGCGGTGCCCACCGAGCATCGCCCGGGCGCGAAGCTGACCGTGCTGACCTGGGTCGGCCTGGTGTTCCTGCTGGGCTTCGGCCTGGTGTGGGTGTGGTCGCGCTGGCTGCGGTAGCGTCGCGGCGGCGGGATAGCCGAGGTGCGCAACGGCGACGGCGGGCTCCCGGGGGAGCCCGCCGTCCATGCGTTCGGGCCGGGGCCCGCTAGTCGCCGCTGCCGTGGGCCAGCTGGTCGAAGGCCGCGCGCATGCCCGCCTGCAGGGCGGCCACGTCGGCGGCCGACCAGGCGGCCTTGTCCTCGCGGATGAACGTCGTCTTGTCCACGCGGTTGTCGAAGCGGCCCAGCGGCAGGTGGAACACCGCGCCGTCCTTCTCGAGGCGCACGGTGTCGGGCCTGTCCGACTGCTCGAGCATCCAGGCCATGTCGCACACGCCGTAGTCGCCGTACATGACGGCCATGGGCACGCCGTGGTGCAGGATGCTGCCCGGGTCGTTCGGATCGGTGCGCGCGGTGTTCTTGCGGCGCGACTCCTCGGGCGTGACCCAGATGTACAGGATGCTGGCCTTGCCCAGGATGGCGGGCGACAGCTGCTGCAGGCTGTGCCGGTAGCCGAAGGGCCGGGGCAACGGCAGCGGCGAGCCGTCGGCGCCGCCGCGGGCGAACTCGATCACCACGGTCTTGCCCTCGAGGCTGTCGGGGGTGTTGGCCAGCTTGTCGTTCAGCAGGGTGCGGGCCTCGTCCTCGATGGGACGGGCGATCTCGTCCCGCAGCGCGGCGGGCAGGGCGCCGATCACCGGCTGGCCGCCGGCGCGCACGCGGGCGGCGTCGATGCGGTCGAAGACCCACAGCGCCGCCGAACCGGGGTTCGGCCGGCGGACGTTCACGACGTCGTCGTAGTCCTCGTTGATCAGCTCGATCAGGGTCAGCCAGTCGACGGGATCGCGGAAGGGCAGCGCGGGCGAGATGAAGAACGCCCCCTCGTGGCCCCGGGCGGTCAGTTCGTCGCTGACCCGGCGCATGATGTGGACGTAGGGGAAGTCGTCCAGCTGCACCGTGTGGCCGATGCCGAACTGGTCGTGGCACTGTTCGGGGGTCAGGCTCGCCAGGTAGCGGCGCACCTCGGACTTGCCGCTCGCCGGCAGGGCCAGCAGCAGCAGGACGTCGATATGCTTGGACATCAAGGGGTCCCTTTTTTGAAGATTCTTGCGCAATCCGGCGCGGACCCGGCAAATATCCCCGCCGGAGGGCCCGGCGTCAAGTTTGCCGGGCCGCGTGGGCCGGGCCGGCCGATGGCGAATCGGATCGTTCACGTCTAGTTTTCTGCCCGTCGTCCCGTTCCCGACCCCGATCCGGAGGAAGACCATGACCAGGACCATCCTGCTGGCCGCCTGCCTGTGCGCCGCCGTACCCGCCGCCCGCGCCGCCATCGTCGAACAGGTCGTCACCTACGAGCACGAGGGCACGGTGCTCGAGGGCCTGCTGGTGCGCGATGACGCCCTGGCCGGGCCCCGCCCCGGCGTGCTGGTGGTGCACCAGTGGATGGGCCTGACGGACAACGAGCGTATGCGGGCGCGCATGCTGGCCGAGCTGGGGTACGTGGCGTTCGCCGCGGACATCTACGGGAAGGGCGTGCGCCCGGCCGACACCGCGGGGGCCTCCGCCGAGGCGGGCAAGTACTACCAGGACCGCGCCCTGTTCCGGGGCCGCCTGCAGGCGGGCCTGGCGGCCCTGCGCCGCCAGCCGGGCGTCGATGCCGCGCGCTGCGCCGCCATCGGCTACTGCTTCGGCGGCGGCGGCGTGCTCGAGCTCGCGCGCAGCGGCGCCGACCTCAGGGGCGTGGTCAGCTTCCACGGATCCCTCGACACGCCCCTGCCGGCGGGTCCGGGCGACGTGAAGGCCAAGGTGCTGGCCTGCCACGGCGCGGTCGATCCCTACGTGAAGCCCGAGGCCGTGCACGCCTTCCTGCAGGAGATGGAGGCCGCGGGCGTGGACTACCAGCTGATCATGTACGCCCACGCGGTGCACGCCTTCACGCAGAAGGAAGCCGGCGACGATCCCTCGCGCGGCGCGGCCTACAATGCCGCGGCGGACGCGCGCTCGTGGCGCCTGATGAAGGACTTCCTGGCCGAGGTCCTGCAGTAGGAGCCGTCAGGCCCCGTCGCCGGGCACCGTCGGCAGGGTGAGCACGAAGGCGGCGCCCTGATCGGGCTGCGGTTCGGCGAGGCTGATCTCGCCGCGCCAGCGGTGCATCAGCTCGCGGGACCGGGCCAGGCCCAGGCCGCCGCCGCGCCTGGCACCGCGGCCCGTGAACAGGGCGGCCCGGCGGGCCTCGGGGATGCCGGGGCCGCTGTCGGTGACCGTGACCACGGTGTCGGCGCCGGCGCAGGGGACCACCACGATGGCCAGCTGGCCGCCGCCGCTCTCGCCCATGGCGCGGGTCGCGTTGTCCAGCAGGTTGTCCAGGACGAAGCGCAGGTCGGCCGCGTCGATCAGGCAGGGCGCGGCCGGCGGCGCCTCCAGCCGCACCTCGACGCCCGCCCGGGCGAAGTCGATCTCCCGCACCAGCACCATGCCCCGCAGCATGCGCGCCAGGTCGGCGGTGAAGTAGGCCGAGACCTCGCGCCGCAGCTGGCCGAAGCCGGCCTCGACCTGCTGCTGTTCGCGCTCGAGGGCGGCCAGGTCGCCCGACGCCGGTTCGGCGGCCGCGGCGACGGCGCCCAGCGCGGCTGCGAAGCGTTCGACGGCGGCCGCGGCCGCACCGGTGACCGCCGGGGCGAACCCGGCCTCGTTGGCCAGGGCGGCGACGCCGCGCAGGCGGGCGAGCACCGAGGCCTCGACCTCGGCCCGCACCTCGTCGAAGCGCGTGCGGACGGCCGGATCGGCCAGGCCGCCGCCCGCCGTCGCCAGCATCACCAGGCGGCGCAGGCCGCGCGTCACGCCCAGGGTGCCGTGGCCGGTCTCCTGCAGCTCCTGCAGCACCGTGCGCAGGCGGTGGCGGTCGGGTTGGCCGGCGGCGGTGCCGGGCCGGCGCGCGCGGGGGCGCCGGCGGCGTCCCAGGCCCACGCCGACGGCGAAGGCCGCCAGTACGGCGGCACCGGCCAGCGCGGGCCGGCCGTAGTCGGCGCCGTAGCGTTGCCACGGCGTGCGCGGGGTCAGCCGCAGCACGAACCAGTCGAAATCGCCGAGGGCGGCCAGCACCGGGGCCCGGCCCTCGGGCTGCGGCCACGCCCAGGCCCGCAGCAGGGCGTGGTCCAGCCCGTCGGCGGCGACCGCCTGGGGCTCCAGGTCGGCCGACAGCATGGCGAGGGACGCGCCGCGGCCGACGTCCACCAGCACGCGCCGCGAGGAGCCATCGGTCAACGCGACCGCGCCCAGCACATGGCAGGTGCCGGCGTCGCTGACCAGGCGGCGATCCTCGACCAGCGCCGTGCCTTCGAAGCGCAGGCGCAGCACGGTGCCGTCGTCGGTGCCCGTGATCAGCCACGACGCACCGGGCTCGGGCGCGGGCAGGATCGCCAGGCCCAGGAAGCCGGGCACGCCCCGCGACTGGGCGCGGATGGCGCCGGTGGGTCCGTCCCACACCGCGAGCACGTTGGACACGCCGGGATTGCCGCTGCAGCTGTAGGTGACGATCTCGCGGCGGCCGTCGCCGTCCAGGTCGGCCACCGCCAGGGCGCCGGCGAAGCGCTCGGGGCCGAGCACGCGGTCGACCAGGAGCTCGCCGCGCTCCGAGACCACGAACAGGTGGGCGCGGTCGTCGCTGGTGCCGTTGACCTCCTGGCCGCCCAGGTTGCCCGGCGCGCCGCCGTAGGCGACGATCTCCTGCCGGCCGTCGCCCTCCAGGTCGGTCACCAGCACCTGGCCCGTCAGCAGGTTGGGGCCGCACTCCCAGCGCCAGACCAGGGCGCCCGTGGCCGCATCGACCACCGCCAGGCCACCGCCGTCGTTCACGGTAAACACCACGTCGAC
>DAOPJF010000225.1:0-5073 GCA_035399525.1 Candidatus Krumholzibacteriia bacterium
CTTCGCTGGCGGGCCGTCCGGTGATCGTCGGGGGCACCCCCGAGGGGCGGGGCGTGGTGGCGGCCGCGAGCTACGAGGCCCGCCGCTACGGCGTGCGCAGCGCCATGAACGCCGCCCAGGCCCGCCGCCTGTGCCCCGACGGCGTGTTCCTGCCCCCGCGGCGCGACCGGTACGTCGAGATCTCGCGGGCCGTGTTCGCCGTGTTCGCCGACGTCACGCCGCTGGTCGAGCCCCTGTCCATCGACGAGGCGTTCCTGGACGTGACCGGCTGCCGGCGGCTGTTCGGGCCGCCCGAGGCGATCGGCCGCGGGCTGAAGCGGCGCATCCGCGACGAGATCGGCCTGACGGCATCGGTCGGTGTGGCGCCCAACAAGTTCCTGGCCAAGCTGGCCAGCGACCTCGAGAAGCCCGACGGCCTGGTGGTGGTGCCGGCCGACGACGTGGCGGGCTTCCTGGCGCCGTTGCCGGTGGGGCGGCTGTGGGGCGTGGGGAAGGTGGCGGACGAGGCCCTGGCGGGGCTGGGTATCCGCACCATCGCGGACCTGCGGGCCTACCCGCGCGAGGCGCTGCTGGCCCGCTTCGGCGACCATGGCCGCCACCTGCTGGAACTGGCCTGGGGCCGCGACGATCGCCCCGTCGTGCCCGACCACGAGGCGAAGTCCATCGGCAACGAGACGACGTTCTCGCGGGACATCGCCGACGGCGCGATCCTGCAGGCCGTGCTCGACGACCTGGTGGACAGCGTGGCCGGGCGCCTGCGCCGCCAGGGTCTGGTCGCCCGCACGGTCACCCTGAAGGCCCGCTATCCCGACTTCGCCACGCCGACCCGCTCGCTCAGCCTGCCCGAGGCCACCGACGCCACCCTGGTGCTGCGCGAGGCGGCCCGCACGCTCCTGAACGACCGCCTCGGGCGCGGCGGGCGGCCCCTGCGGCTGGTGGGGGTCACCGCGTCGAACCTGGCGCCCGCCGGCGGGGGGCAGGCCAGCCTGTTCGCCGACCCGGACCGCGAGCGGCAGCGCACCCTCGACGGGGTCGTCGACCGGGTCCAGGATCGGTTCGGCCAGGTCCTACGGCGCGGCGTGGGGGCCCGCCAGGGCCGCAAGCCCGCCGACGATCAGGATTAAAGGGGTCCCTCAGGCCGACGATAACCCCGGGGAGAATCACTGCCCGACGGCGAACCCGTTGCAAGGTCCGGGAGTTCAGCCCATGTCCGTCGATCGCGTCAAAGCCCGCATCATGACCGTGATGCGCAACCTGCCGCCGCTGCCGGAAGTCACCCGGCGGCTGATGGCCGTCATGCGCGACGAGGAGGCGTCCGCCAAGGACGTCGCCAAGGTGCTCTCCAGCGACCAGGCCCTCGCCGGCAAGGTGCTCAAGCTGGCCAACTCGTCGTTCTACGGCGTGGCCAACGAGGTCACCACCATCAGCCGCGCCGTGGTCATCATGGGCTTCACCGGCATCCGCAACATGGCCCTCAGCTTCGGCACCATGTCGGCGCTGAAGAACCTCGACTCGGGGCTCGACCTGGCGGCGTTCTGGGGGCACGCCATGGCCAACGCCGCCGCGGTCCAGGTGCTCGCGCCCCACGTGAACCGCCGCATCGATCCCGAGGAGGCGTTCCTCGCCGGACTGATGCACGACATCGGCGCCTACGTGCTGGCCGCGGCCGTGCCCGACGAGTACCGCCAGGTGCTGGCCGCGGACACCGGGTCGCTCGAGGACCGCGAGCGCGACGCCACCGGCTTCACCCACGCCCAGGTCGGCCAGGGCCTGCTGCAGTTCTGGGAACTGCCCCAGGCCTTCGCGGACGCGGCCCGCTACCACCACGACATCGAGAAGGCCGCCTCGGGCGAGCAGCCGCTGACGACGCTGGTGGCCCTGGCCGACATCCTGGCCTGCATCCACGGCGGCAGCTTCGAGCCGCCCGCCAGCGAAGAGCACCTGGGCCGCCTGATGCAGTCGGCGGGCCTGAGCGCCGAGGCCCTGATGATCGCCCTGACCGGCATGAACCAGAAGATCGACGAGATGCGCGACTTCGTGCAGATCGCCGGCGCCGGTCCCACCCGGACCGTGGAGTCCGTGCTCGAGGGCTCGAGCTGCGTCGTCATCACCACCGACGACCAGCGCCGCGAGTGGGTGTCGGCCCTGCTCGGCCACTTCGGCCACCGCATCTTCCCGATGCAGGCCTACTTCAACCAGGAGGGCGGCAGCGCCGACGTACGCCTGGTCCTGGTCGACCCGCAGACCCTGACCCGCGAGCAGGTGACCCGGCTGATGCCGTTCCTCGAGTCGCAGTCGGCCGTGGTCTGCATCCTGACCGAGTCGGGCACGCGCCCGCCCGAGCACCTGCAGCAGCACCCGTCGCTGAACTTCATCTTCACGCGGGACCAGCTCAACGCCGTGCTGATGATGCAGCCGGCCTAGCCCGTTCCGGCGCCGATCCCGCCTTGCCGCGCCGCGCGGCATCTGCCATCCTGTCCGGGTTCCTCACCGGAAGGGAGCCCCCTTGGACTACCTGCTGATCGGCTTCGCCGGCGGCCTGGTCGCGGCCCTGGCCGCCCTGGGCGCCTGGAGGCTGGCCCGCCGCGGGCGCGGCAAGGGCGCCGGCGGCGCCAACGTCACCTACGAGAGCTTCATCACCAGCATGAAGGCCGTGGGCGAGCTGAGCGTCTTCCGCGTGATGACCAAGGAGGTCATCACCGCCAGCGACCACTGGTTCGGCGAGTTCGGCAAGAAGTACCTGCACTGGCTGCTGTCGAGCCAGCGCATCACCCTGGTCATCGAGTTCGACGTCGACTTCCGCTACGACCTGACCGACCCGGCGTTCCGCGTCGAGCGCACGGGCGAGGGCTCGTTCCTGATGCACATGCCGCCCTGCCGCCACGAGGTGCTGATCCGCGACATGCGCATCCACAGCGAGGACAAGGCCGAGCTGCTGCCCTGGCTGATGCCCGACCTGCTGGGCCGCTTCTTCACGGGCGGGTTCACGGTCGAGGCCAAGAACAAGCTCATCAACGAGACCCGCGTGCAGGCCAGCCGCTTCGCCGGCGACCTGGTGCGCCGCACCGGCGGCGAGGCGCAGAAGTCGGCCGCCGCCACCCTGACCATGCTGGCCCAGGGCCTGGGCGCCTGGCGCGTGGACTTCGACTTCACCGCCGCCGAGGACTTCCACCCCCTGGTCGACACCTCGCCGCTGGAGCGGGCCCTGCCCGATCCCTCGGCCGACAGCGGAAGGAGCCTGCGATGAGCCGACGCACGGTGGTCGGGGTGATGGGCGGCTCGGTCGCCGACGAGCGCACCCTGGCGAGCGCCCGCGAGCTGGGCCGCCGCATCGCCGAGGGCGGCTGGGTGCTGCTGTCGGGCGGCCGGCCCACCGGCGCCATGCAGGCCTCCATCACCGGCGCCCACGAGGCCGGCGGCCTGACCGTGGGCGTGCTGTTCGACGACGACAAGGCGCAGGCCGCCGAGGGCCTGGACATCGTCATCCCCACGGGCATGGGCGCGGCGCGCAACATCATCAACGTGCTGGCCAGCGACGTGGTGGTGGCCTGCCGCGGCAACGGCGGCACGCTGAGCGAGATCGCCATGGCGCTGCGCTTCGGACGCCCCGTGGTGCTGCTGGACTTCGACCCGGGGGCCGCGTTCCTGGACCAGTGCGGCCCCGGCCGCTGGTCGCTGGCCGCGACGCCGGCCGAGGCCGTCGCCCAGGTGGCCGAGCGCCTGGCCGAACTCGGTCGCACCTGAGAACCCCGACCAAGGACATGCGCGTGGACTTCGACTTCGACTCGCCCGTCGACCGGCGCGGCACCGGCAGCGTCAAGTGGGACCGCTACGCGGGCCGGGACGTGCTGCCGCTGTGGGTGGCCGACGCCGACTTCCGCTCGCCGCCCGGCGTGATTGCCGCGCTCGAGGCGCGGGCGGCCCACGGCGTGTACGGCTACGGCGAGGCGTCGCCCGCCCTGGTCGAGGCGGTGGTCGCCACCTGCCGGCGCGAGTGGGGCTGGACCGTCGAACCGTCCTGGATCGTCTGGCTGCCGGGCCTGGTGTCGGGCCTGAACGTCGCCTGCCGCGCGGTGGGCGAGCCGGGCGACGCGGTGGCCTCGTTCACCCCGGTCTACCCGCCCTTCCTGAAGGCGCCCACCCTGCAGGGGCGCGAGCTGGTCACCGTGCCCCTGGCCGGCGACAACACGAAGGGCTGGGGCATCGACCGCGACCGCCTGGACCGGGCCCTGGCTCACGATCCGGTGCGCCTGTTGTTGTGGTGCCATCCCCACAATCCCGTTGGCCGCGCCTGGCGTGACGACGAGCTGCAGGCGGTGGCCGACACCTGCCTGGCCCGGCGTACGGTCATCTGCAGCGACGAGATCCACAACCAGCTCGTGCTCGAGCCCGGCCGGCGGCATCGCCCGCTGGCCACCCTCGGGCCCGAGGTGGCCGCCCACACCATCACGCTGCTGGCCCCGAGCAAGGCCTTCAATGTCGCGGGCCTCGGCTGCGCGCTGGCGGTGATCCCTTCGGACACCCTGCGCCGCCGCTTCCAGCGCGCCGCCGCCGGCATCGTGCCCGGCGTGAACGTCATGGGCCTGGCCGCCGCCGAGGCGGCCTGGACCACCGGCGAGACGTGGCTCGCGGCCCAGAACGCGTACCTGCTGGCCAATCGCGACCGCCTGGCCGCGTGCGTGGCGGCCCTGCCCGGGGTGACCATGCCGACGGTCGAGGCCACCTACCTGGCCTGGCTCGACGTGCGCAACCTCGGCCTGGCCGAGCCGGCGGCGCACTTCCAGGCCCACGGCCTGGGCCTGTCCGACGGGCGCGAGTTCGCGGGTGCAGGCTTCCTGCGGCTGAATTTCGCGTGTCCCCGTTCCACCCTCGACGAGGCCTGCCGTCGCCTCGAGGCGGCGGTCGCCGCGGCGGGCTGAGCGGGCTTCCGCCCATGGACATGAAGAAAGGGAGGGCCCGGAGGCCCTCCCTTCGCCGTCGGCGGCAGGCGTGCCGGATCAGAACACCGGCGTCGTCTCGAGGTCGAAGTCGTTGTACGACGCCGACGTCCACTTGCTGGCGGTCATCGAGTCG
>DAOPJF010000226.1:0-5066 GCA_035399525.1 Candidatus Krumholzibacteriia bacterium
CGCAGCAGGTTGCCGTGGTCGAGCACCACCATCTCCCCGGTGGCCAGGTCGGTCGCCACGGGGCGGTACGGGTAGGCGAGGTCGTCGAAGCTGTCGTGGCCGGCCAGGTACAGCTCGGGATTGGGGAAGGCGAAGGACAGCTTCTGGCCGGCGATCACGCCGGGCGCCACGATGAAGCCGCGGCGGGTCAGGCCGAACTCGACGGGCAGGAAGTAGGCCGAGTCGTCCTGCTTGCGCCGGAACGAGCGCTCCTGCCGCAGCGGCGTGTCCGAGAACAGGTCGTCCCAGTCGACGGCGGTCATCTCCGATTCGATCTGCTCGGGCGTCAGGCCGATGGCGTAGAGGGCGCCGACGATCGAGCCCATGCTGGTGCCCGCCACGAAGTCGATGGGCACGTGCATCTGTTCGAGCACCTTCAGCACGCCGATGTGCGCGCCGCCCCGCGCGCCGCCGCCGCCGAGCGCCAGGCCGATGCGCGGCCGGCGCACGGCGGTCGAGTCGGCGGCGGTCGGATCCGCTGCCGCCGCGGCGAGGGGGCCGGCCACCAGCAGGGCGGCGAGGGTCAGCAGGGCGGGCAGCCTCATGGGTGCGTCTCCGTCGCGATCGGGTGTTCCAGCAGCATGACCACGCTATGGGCCATGACCGTCCGCAGGCCGGCGCCGGCCGGGGGCGCCGCATCGGGGTCGTGGATGTCGCCGGGCGACGGAACCGCCGTATCGGCCAGCAGCCGCCAGGTGCGGCCCGGCGCGGGGGGCGGCGCCTTGAATTCGGCGGCCTCGGTGCCGGCGTTGAGCATCACGTGCAGGCGGCGGCCGTGGGCGGCGTCATCGAGGGTGAAGGCCAGCCGGCGCGAGGCCGGGCGCCAGTCGGGCCGCCCGGGCTCGGTGCCGTGCCAGGTCAGGTCGCCCGGCGCGCCCGGCGCCGACACCGTCCACCACCGGTCCTCGGCCAGGGGCGCGAACGACGCGGTGAACGCCAGCAGCAGGCGCACGAAGCGTCCGAGGCCGGCCTCGCGGTCGACCTGGCCCCAGTCCAGCCAGTTGAGTTCGTTGTCCTGGCACCAGGGGTTGTTGTTGCCCCGGCGCGTGTGTCCCGCCTCGTCGCCCATCCACAGCATGGGCGTGCCGTTGCTCACCAGCAGCAGCGCGAGCAGGTTGCGCACCTGGCGACGCCGGATCGCCAGCACCCCCGGCACGTCGGTGGGCCCCTCGACGCCGCAGTTCCACGAGAGGTTGTGGTCGCTGCCGTCGCGGTTGTCCTCGCCGTTGGCCCCGTTGTGCTTCTGCTCGTAGGCCACGAGGTCGGCCAGGGTGAAGCCGTCGTGGGCCGTCACGAAGTTGATGCCATGGGAAGGCTTCTGGTCCACCGCGGCGAAGAGGTCGCGGCTGCCGCAGATGCGGGCCATCAGCTCCTCGATGGTGCCCGTGTCGCCGCGCACGAAGCGTCGCACCGCATCGCGGAACGGGCCGTTCCAGCAGGCGAAGCGGCGGCCGGGGAAGGTGCCCACCTGGTGCAGCCCGGCGGCGTCCCAGGCCTCGGCCACCAGGCGCCGGCCGGCCAGCACCGGGTCGGTGTCGATGGCCTCGATGACCGGAGGCCGCTGCAGCGGCTCGCCGTCGGGATCGCGCACCAGCGCGCTGGCCAGGTCGAACCGGAAGCCGTCCACGTGCAGCTCCTCGACCCACCAGCGCAGCGAGTCGACGATGGTGCGCAGCACCACCGGGTGGTTGGCGTTGATCGTGTTGCCGCAGCCGGTGACATCCTGGTAGCGGCCGCGCGCCGAGCCCAGGTACCAGGCATGGTCCGCCAGGCCGCGCATGCCGATGATCGGGCCGCCGCTGCCGGCCTCGGCGGTGTGGTTGTACACGACGTCGACGATGACGCGCAGGCCGGCCCGGTGCAGGGCCTTGACCATGCCGCGAAACTCGTCGACCGGCCCTGTGGGCGACGTGTCGGCGCTGTACCCGGCGTGGGGGGCGAACCAGGCGACGGGGCTGTAGCCCCAGGCATTGACCCGGCCGCCGGGTGCGTCGGTGCTGTCGAACTGGTGCACGGGCATGAGCTCGACCGTGGTCACGCCCAGGTCGCGCAGGTAGCCGGCCTTGGCGGCCAGGCCCGCGTAGGTGCCGCGCAACGCCTCGGGCAGGCCGCTCGAGGGATGACGCGTGAAGCCGGGTACGTGCAGCTCGTAGACGACCTCGCGGCCGGCAGGCGCCGGCAGGGGGCGATCGCCCTCCCAGTCGTAGCGCGCAGGGTCGATCACCACGGCCCGCAGGGCGGCGGGTCCGTTGTCGCCGGGGACGGCGGCGCGCGACCGGTCCCAGCCGGCCATCCCCACCACGGCCCGTGCCCAGGGGTCGAGCAGGACCTTGTGCGGGTCGAAGGCCAGGCCGCGCGCAGGGTCGCGTGGGCCGTCCGCCCGCCAGGCGTAGACCTGCCCATGGCCGGCGCCCGGCACCTCGACGTGCCAGTAGGCGTCGGTGCGGTGGCGGTGCGGGTCGAGCCCGAACACCCGGTCGGGCTCGGCGGCCCGGGCGTCGGCGTACAGCAGCAGCTCGATCCGCCGGGCAAGGGGCGCATGGACGCAGAAGTTGGCGCCGCCCGGGACGACGGCCGCTCCCAGGGGGTAGGGGCGGCCTGAGGGCAGGTCGGCGGTCGGTGATGCGGGCGTGGCCATGGTGCGGTCGGCGGCTCCTGGTTTCGGGTCGCCCGCCAGCATAGCCGTCGCCGCCGCCGGGGTCACGCAGGAATGGAGTTCCGCTCAACCGGGGACCGATGCGGACGATAGGATAGCCCTGAGGGGGTCGTCCCCGGGGGCCGCCGGCCGCCGGGGCGGTCCTTGACCCATGGAGACCACACGATGCTCTTGGAAACCGTCCGGGCACTCAACAACGCGGGTCGCATCGCCCTACAGTCCGTCTGCGGCCTGGAGGTGACGGCGGAGTCCGTCTCCCAGCTGGGCCAGGGCGGCCTGTCGTTCCCGGCGCTGGGCGACCTGGTGATCAACGGTGGCGGCGTGAACCGCGTCCACCTGGGGGCGGACGCCGTGCTGTGCCGCCGCCTGGGCGAACTGGACACGGCCGGCGAGGGAGGCTCGGGCCTGCACCGGATGGCCTCGACCGTCCTGGACGCGCTGCTGCAAGAGGTGCCGGGCTGGCGCCCCCGCGGGCACGTGGGCGACCTCGCCGTCGAACCCGTGGCCGTGCGCACCCGCGGCGTGCGGACCTTCGGCTTCCGCTACGTCACCGCCGGCGGCCAGTTCTTCATGCTGGCCGAGGTCCTCTCGCGCGCCGAGTGGGAGCATGGCCGCAACTCGGACTTCCTGCCGGTCATGGCGCAGACCTACCTGCCCGAGGGCTGGTCGAGCCGCAACACCATGGCCGGGCGCGAGGGCGTCGACAACCTGCTGGTGTACCTGCGCAAGGTCGAGGCCGACGTGTACCTGTGCCTGGGCGACGGGCCCGAGGCGGCTCCGACGCCGGCGGTCTTCATCGGCACCAGCTGCGCGACGGCGAACGCATCATGACCCTGGCGCTGCGCCTGCCGGACAACGCGGCGGACCTGCCCTTCCCCGGCGCGCCCGTCGAGGCCCACGTGGGCGTGGGCGAACGGTCGGTCGACTTCCAGGTGCGCTTCGTGGGGCGGAGCGAGCATCCGGTGGGCGAGGCGGCCTCGCTGCGCTGCGCCCAGTTCAGCGTGCCCGAGAAGATCGCCGTGGTGCAGCACCGCGGGAACTTCCGCATCCCCATCGAGGATCCGCTGCCGGTCGAGCTCGCCCTGTCGGCGACGCGCGGGCCCGTGTCGTGGCGGGGCTCGCGCGAGACCCAGATCGTCTGCGCGGTGCTGGCGGACCTCAGCTTCAGCGGCGCCCGCGTGACCCTGGACCGCAACGAGCCCGCGGGGTCGGTGACCCGGTCCCAGCGCGTGGTCTGCCGGCTGCACCTGCCGGGGTTGCCCCAGAGGATCGACCTGGACGGCGTCGTGCGCAGGGTCGCCACCGTGCGCGCGGGCACCGACCAGGCCTGCGAGGAGGTGGGCATCGAGTTCCTGCCCGCCGACCGGCAGCCGCCCGGGGCCCTGCAGAAGGTGCGGGACTTCGTGCTGGCCGAGCAGCGGGCCTGGCTGGCCCGCCGCATCCAGGTGGCCGGCGTCGGCGAGTGGTAGCGCGGAACCCCGGGGCATCCCCTGCGTATCAAGCCCTTGGCGCCGCGTCCCCCCGCGCGCGCCGGGGGGGCCATGATCGACCTGACGCGCCTGAACGACCATTCCCGCCGTTTCGCGCACCTGCTGTTCCGCCAGTGGCCCGAGTGGCTGCGCCATGCGCGCTACGACCCCTGGGAGGACTTCGAGAAGGAGGCCCTGCTGGTGGAGGTCCCCTGCCCGACCGACGGTTCGCGGCACGGCCTGTTCATCACCACCAGCGAGTGGGAGATCGCCATCGGGTTCGGGGCCGACTTCCACACCCGCTTCGGGGCGGGTGACGGCGGCCCGGCCGATTTCTACGCCGAGGCGCTGGCCTTCCTCGACGACTTCGTCGAGGAACGATGCGCCATCGCCAGCGCGCGCCAGGACGGCCAGTGGCTCGGCGCGTGGCGCGTGGACGCGGGGCCGCAGGGCCCCGAGACGCCCGTCGTCGAGGACGGCGTCGACCTGTCGCTGCGCTCGTGGCGGGGCACCTGGGACCGGGATCTTCCGGCCCGGACTTGAAACCTCGCCGGCGGCGGCCTAATGTGCGGGTTCCGGATCCAGCATGTCCAGCCGGCCGCGGGGTGTCCCCGTGCGCCCAGGGAAGCGAGCCGACCCGCGCATGGCCAGGTACGAACGCGCTGTCCTGATCGTCAACCCGGTGTCCGGACAGGCCCGTGGCCTGCGGCTCGGCCAGCAGCTGCGCTCGTCGCTCGAGGAGCGGGGCGTGACCTGCTCGGTGCGGGTCACCAGCGGGCAGGGCGACGCCGAGCGCTGGTCGCAGGCGGCCGCCGCCGACGGCTTCGACCTGGTGGTGGTCATCGGCGGCGACGGCACGGTCGGCGAGGTCGTGTCGGACCAGGCCCGGGCCGGGGTGAAGG
>DAOPJF010000227.1:0-5065 GCA_035399525.1 Candidatus Krumholzibacteriia bacterium
CCTGGACCAGGGCCGGCCGGTGCCGCTGGCGGCGCACGAGGCCTCGCGCGCCGCCAGCGGCACCGGCCGGCCCTGGTCCAGGTGCTCATGGTAGAACGCATCCATCCAGGCGGCCGCCACCGCGTCGTCGACCGCCGCCAGCGACAGCACGACCGCCGGAAGCCCGGCTCGGGCGAAGCCGCGCTGCAGACCGACGATGCCCTCGCGGTCGACCCGGCGTCCCTGTCCCGTGTCGCAGGCCGACAGGACGACGGCGCGCGCGCCGGACAGGTCGAGTCCCGCAGCCTCGTAGGCGGTCAGGATGCCGTCCTCGCCCGCCCCGCCCGCCGGCGCGCCGAGATTGGCGCCGCTGAACGCCACGCCGGCCAGCAGCAGGGGATTGGTGCTGTCCGCGGCGCCGGCCAGGAGCACGCCATGGGTCGCCAGGTGGATCATCGCGGCTCCGCCGGCGCGCGCCTTGAACGCGGCTTCGTCCGCCGCTGCGCCCTCGAGCAGGTCCACCGGTGCGCCGCCGGTGCGCCGCCAGAGGTCGGCGATGGTGTGTGCCTCGTACCCGGTCGCCGGCAGGGGGCTGAACGTCACGTCGGCCCAGGTGCGGGGCGCCGGGTCGAACGCGCGGTCCGTCGGGCCGTAGTCCATGCCGCCGGCCACCAGCAGGCGTGCCGCCCCGGGGCGTGATGCCGCGCGGGCCAGCAGGTCGCGTTCGGCCGACACCGCGACCACGGCAGCGGCATCGTCGATCACGAAGCCGCCCCCGGCGCGCGGCAGGGTCTGCAGGTCGACCAGGGCCAGTGCGCCGTCGGCCACGACGAAGACGGTCCCGCCGACGGCGTCGAGGCCCAGCGGATCCCAGGCCAGGGCGGCCAGGGCGCGCCCTGCGGCCAGGCACGAGTCGGTCAGCGCCGGGAGTTCGTCTCCCGCCGCCTCGATGCCCGCTGCGATCGTGCGGCGCCAGCGATCCGTGGCCAATGCGATCCGGTCCGCGCGCCCGAGGTCGACGAGCTGCGGTGCGCGCGGCGACGGCGGGACGATGAACGCACCGCAACGGTCGGGCCGGCCGTCGCCGGGGGCGGCCAGCACGTAGGCGACCAGCGTCGCGTCGTCCGGGAGATCGGCGATCACCTCGCGCAGCCCGGCGCCGCGGCGCGCCTGCTCGCGGGCGAACGCCAGGTTCCCCATCGCGAGGCTTCGCTCGAGGCGATCGCAGCGCGCCTGCGCCGCGGCCAGGGCATCGCGGTAGTCCGCCGGCGTGTCCTCGCCGAGGCCCCGCACGAACAGGTTCGCCAGGTGGCGCGTGGCCAGGCCCAGGCTGTCGGCCAGGGCGCTGTCGGTTGCCGGACTGTGGTGCAGGCGTCGGCCCATGAGGTCCTGCACCAGCGAGCGCGAACGCACGAGCTCATCCCACAGCCGGGCCGCAAGTTCCGACGAGGCCGGAAGGCCCGGGCCTTCGAGCGCCAGGCTCACGGCCAGGTCCAGGCCGCGGGCCCGCCGGCTCGCGTAGGACAGCGCGCGGCGCTCTTCGAACGCCGCAGCGGCCAGCACGGCACTGCGGCGCCCGATGCGCTCGGCCCGCAGCGCATGGTCGACGGCCTCGGTGCCATGGCCCAGCGCGGCGAGGGCCCGGGCCAGGTCCAGGTGGAGGCCGGCGAGGTCGGGATGGTCTTCGCCGAGCGCCGCGCAGCCGATGGCCACGGCCTGGCGGAACCGGACGGCGGCAGTGTCGGGGTGGCCCGCGGCCAGCTCGATACGACCTTCGATCCCCAGCACGCGGGCCATCTCCGGATGGTCGGCGCCCAGGGACGCGCGCACGATGGTCCGGCTGCGCGCGGCCAGGGGGACGGCTTCATCGTCCTGGCCGAGATCGAGCAGGGCCTGCGCCTGCTGGGCCAGCACCTCGGCCACCACGGGATGGTCGGGGCCCAGTTTCGCTGCGAAGATCGCCTGGGCTGACCGGAAGCGCTCCAGGGCGGCCTGCGGCTCGCCACGCGCCGCGAGGACGGCGCCCATGCCCTGGGCCGTGTAGCCCAGGTACAGGTGATCGGACCCGACGCTGGCGGCGAGGATGCGCTCGGCCCGGTCGAGGCAGGCCGACGCCGCGTCCAGATCGCCCAGGTCGGACATGATCGAGCCGAGGTTCAGCAGGCGCAGTCCCGTCTGCGGGGCATCCGGACCCTGCGCCGCCTCGGTGATGACCAGCGCCCGCTCGAAGCAGTCGCGTGCCGAGGCGATGTCGCCGCGATCGGCCCGCAGGTTGCCCAGGTTGTTCAGCACGCGGCCGACCTCGGCATGCTGCGCGCCGCGCACCGCCTCGATCAGCGGGATGGCCTCCTCGTACAGGGCCTCGGCGCGGTCCAGGTCGCCCAGCGTGCGGTGCATCGCGGCCAGGTCGGCCAGGGCCGAGCCCAGGCCGTCCCGGGCGTCGGCCGGCACGCTGCGATAGAGATCCACGGCCTGTTCACCCTGTTCGCGGGCCAGGTCGAAGGCGCCCAGCTTCAGGTGCAGGCGCGCCAGCACGAGGGTGGTCTGGGCCAGCTTCACGCGGTACTCGGGCTCGTCGCGGCGCAGGGCGTAGATGGCGATGGCCCGCTCGAGGGCGGCCCCGGCCTCGGCGTCGCGGCCGAGGGCTTCCAGGGCCAGGCCCTGGTTGTTCAAGGCGGCGGCGACCTTCTGGTCGTCGCCGTGGCCCGCGTCGGTCCACAACTGCACCGCGCGCTCGAACTCGGGCAGCGCCAGGGCATAGTCGGTGCGCCGGTAGTGCAGCAGGCCCAGCGTGTTACGGCAGGCGGCCTCGAGGTCGGGATCGGCGGCGGGCGGCCCCGCGCAGGCGGCCACGGCAGCCTCGGCGGCGGCGAGGGCCCCGGGTGCGCGGTACTGGCGGCTGCGGCGCAGGGCGCGGGCGTGCAACTCGAGGGCCCTGATGCGCTCGGCATCCTCGACGCCGGCCGCCTGCAGGCCGTCCACCAGCTGGCCGGCCAGCGTCACCGCCTCGTCGACGCGGCGGGCATCGAGCAGCGATTCGACCGAGTCGCGGAGGGCGGCGCTCCAGGCTTCGCCCGATGGGGGTGCGGCGAGGCCGGGGCCACCGGCCCCTGACAGGACGAAGGCCGCCACGATGGCGGCCGCCAAGCGGACCCTGCGCTGCCGGGGAAGAGGCATCATCGGATGATGATACCACGAAATCACCGCGGACGGAACCGACGCCCCGCCGCAGAACGAAGGCCCCGCCGCTCCTGGAGCGGCGGGGCCCTATCGCGTCAGCCGCAGGCTGATCGCTGCCTCAGCCGATGACTACCAACGGCCGCCGGACGAGCCGCCACGGCCGCCGCCGCCGCCGTAGCCGCCACGGCCGCCGCCGCCGCCGCCGCCGTAGCCGCCGCCGCCACCCGTGCGGGGACGGTCCTGCGCCTCGTTGACGCGCAGGGTGCGGCCGCCCATCTCCTTGCCGTCGAGGGCCTGGATCATCGTCTGCACCGCGTCGTCGTCCACTTCCACGAAGCCGAAGCCACGGGGACGGCCGGTCTCACGATCGTTGATGAGCGCCACCGAGTGCACGTTGCCGTGCGCGCCGAAGAGCTGCTCGATCTGGTCATTGGTCGCGGTGAAGGGCAGGTTGCCCACGTACAGTTTCTTCAAGGCTATCTCTCTCCAGGTGCGGGAAGGCCCGCCTTGCCAAGCGCTCGGGATCGCCGAGTGATTCCGGCCGATCCTTGGTGCGCTTCAGAATGGCCGCGTCGCCGGGTGGGCAGTTGCGGCCCCATCCCCCGACGGTCGGGGGAATCTCGAGATTCGTCATAAACGACGAATCAGCAACCGGTTACGGCTGCCTGAGTGAAGCTGAGAGTCGATGCCGGATACCGGGAAACCGGGGCCGAACGCGAGTTCTCGAGGCGCCTCTCTCGGGGCGGCTGAAGGTTGCGGTCGAAATAGTAGCAGCGCGGGCCCCTCCTGTCAACCTGCAGCCGATCCCCGGGGTGCGAACGGCGCTTCCCGGTTGGCCGGTCCATCGGATAACCTGATGCAAGCGATCAGGGAGGGCGACGATGGCTCCAGCACCGCATCCCGCCCGCCGCCGGGCGGTCACGTCCCGGCGGCGGGGCACGGCGGCCGCGTTCGAGCGGCCCAGCCGCGACGTCTTCTGGCAGTAGCGCGCCCCGCCGGCGACCTCCCGCACCGCTCAGCCGCCATGGGCCAGGGCCAGCAGCACGTCGGCCTTGGCGAGGCTGCCCAGCAGCCGACCGTCGGCCGGATCGAGCACCGGCAGCCGCTCGCCGTCGTGGTGGCCGAAGACCTCCAGCGCCGCGCCCAGCGTGTCGTCGCCGCCGACGCCCGGAAACGTCGGCACCAGCAGGTCGCGGGCCGTGACCACGTCGGCCAGGTCGGGCCGCTCGAGGTAGGCCTTGGTGTCCTGCAGCCGGACCACGCCCGCGAAGATGCCGCCGCGGTCGACCACGAAGACGTACTTCCGGTTGTTGCGGATGAAGACCCGGGCGATGTCGGCGAAGGTCGCGTCCGGCGGCACGGTCACCGGGTCGGCCCGCATGAGGTCGCGCACCAGGACGTCGGCGACGGCATCCTCGCCGGCGGCCAGGGACTTGCGGGCCAGCACGTCGCTGTAGATCGACCTGTCGCCGACGGCGACCGCCGTGAAGAAGGCGGCCACGCTGCCGAGCATGAGCGGCATGATGACCTGGGGGTCGAGGGTCATCTCGAAGACGATCAGGATGGCGGTCAGCGGCGCCCGCGTGGTGGCGGCGATGAACATCCCCATGCCGGCCAGGGCGTAGGCGCCGGGATCGAGTGCGCCGGCCGGCAGCACGGCACCGCAGGCCCGTGCGAAGAGGTAGCCGAAGGCCGCACCCGTGAACAGGGTGGGCGTGAACACGCCGCCGACGGCGCCCGAGCCGAAGGTCGCCGCGGTGGCGACGACCTTGGCCGCCAGCACGGCGAGGACATCGTCGCCATCTACGAGATGATGCGCGACCTCGAGCTCACGCTCGGGCGCCGCTTCACGGCGGTGGAATCTCGACTGGACACCGTGGAGTCTCGTCTGGATGCAGTGGAGTCT
>DAOPJF010000228.1:0-5047 GCA_035399525.1 Candidatus Krumholzibacteriia bacterium
TGGTCTCGCGGCCCATCATGCCCCTGGGCAAGGACATCGGCTACCTGCCCGGCAGCAAGGAAGAGAAGCTGTCCAGCTGGATGGAGCCGGTCTCGGACAACCTGCAGTACCTGGTCGACCCCAAGCTCGAGCAGTCGGGCGACAAGGTGCAGTACCTGTTCGACACGGGCATCGTCGAGGTCGAGGCCGTCACCTACATCCGCGGGCGCAGCCTGCCGAAGCTGTTCATCATCATCGACGAGGCGCAGAACCTGACGCCCCACGAGGTCAAGACCGTGGTCTCGCGGGCCGGCGAGGGCGCGAAGGTCATCCTCACCGGCGACGCCTACCAG
This sequence comes from Candidatus Krumholzibacteriia bacterium, assembly GCA_035399525.1. Lineage (GTDB taxonomy): Bacteria > Krumholzibacteriota > Krumholzibacteriia > LZORAL124-64-63 > LZORAL124-64-63 > JACZKN01. The sequence continues at coordinate 333 of DAOPJF010000228.1, forward strand.
ATCGACAACCCGTACCTGGACGCGTCGTCCAACGGCCTGACCTACGTGGTCGAGCGGTTCAAGGACCAGCCCATCCACGGGCACATCACCCTGGCCAAGAGCGAGCGCAGCGAGCTGGCCAGCCTGGCGGCGGCACTGCTCTAGGACGGGCGTCCCCCGGATGCACGAAGCCCCGGGCCGCGCGGCCCGGGGCCTTTTCGTTGCAGCGGGAGCGCAGGCCGCTCAGCTGCCCGGCGCCGGATGCTCGACCAGGTACTGCCTGAGCTGCCCCAGCAGGCAGGCGTTGGCCCGCTTCACCGCGCGGGTCAGGTGCTCGTCCACCAGCTGCTGGTCCTGGCGCGCCGTCGGCGTGACGGCCTTCTTCGCCTCGTACTCGCCCAGGCAGGACGACTCCCACAGGATGTCGCCGCTCATGTCCTTGAGCACCAGCCGCACCTCGCACTCGGCCCGGTTGCTGGTCGGCACCGGGATGGCCAGCATGCCGACCACCGCCAGGGCCGAGGCCAGCTTGGCGCGGTGCGACGCATCCTCGCCCACGGCCATGCCCACGCCCGCGCCGACGGCGCCCGTCAGCAGGAACGACATGGGCGAGCGCTCGAGGCGGCAGGTCATCGAGATCAGGTCCGCCGTCAGCACGTACCGCGCCTGGCCCCGCAGGGGCACCAGGGCCACCAGGTTGGTCTGCTGCAGGTCCTGCGCCAGGGCCTCGGCGTAGACGATGGACGCGGGCGCGTCCCAGGACGCGTCCTTCGGATAGGTGATGCCGAAGAAGTGGCCCTCGCCCTCGCGCTGCACCGGCGGACGCATGTCGGTCACGCCGTCGAAGTACACCGACGGGGGCTCGCCCTCCTGGTAGCGGAAGTCCATGGCCTCGTCGGGGTAGACGAACACGATCTTCTCGCTCGAGCAGGCCGCCACCAGCAGCAGCAGCGGCAGGGCGAGGGCAAGGCGCAGGGTCGAAGGACGCGCGGTCATCGGCACTCCATGGGTCCGGAGATGGTCCGGAGCCGGTTTCGGCGGAGTTCGGGGTTCCGCCCTTCAATCTACGGCGTGGCCAGCACCAGATCCAGCCCGGCCGTCAGCTTCAGGCGCGCGGCGGCCGAACCGTCGCGGACGCCGATCTCCAGGGTGCCGCCGCTGCCCCAGTACCAGAACGGAACGCCCGCCGGCGCCGCGGCGTAGGTCTCGGCCGGGCCCTGCACCACCGCGCCCGCCACCTTGACGGCGCCGCCCTGCTCCAGGCGTCGGCCCGAGGCGCTGGCCCGCGGCAGGTCGGTGATGGCGTTGCCGAAGCGGTCGATCCAGCGGATGGTCCAGTGGGACGGCGCCTCGGGCACCGCGCCCAGGTGCCCCTGGCCGGCGGGCGTGGCCACCTGCTCCAGCGGCGCCCCCATGGCCAGGTGGGCCGCCGCCGGGGCGAAGACGTCGCGGCCGTGGAAGGTGGCCGAGGCCTTGCCGCCGTCGGGGCGGTGGCGGTACTCGGCGCGGTCCAGCACGCCCACCTCCAGGTCGGGCGCGTCGGCCAGCCACGCCACCAGCGGTCCGGCGGGCGCCAGCACCCAGCGGCCTTCGGCGCGGCACACCAGCGCCTCGCGCGCCGAGCCTACGCCGGGATCGACGACCGCCACGAACACCGTGCCCTCGGGATAGGAGCGGAACAGCCGCTGCAGGAACCAGGCGCCCGCCGCGGCGTCGCCCCGCGGCACGCCGTGGCCGCCGTCGATGATCACCGGGCGCGGCACCTCGGCGGGCCAGCCGGCCCAGGCCGACAGCAGGGCGCCCTTCATCTCGCCCACCCAGGGGTCGTCGGTCCCGAAATCGCTCAGCAGCACGATGGCACGACTCATGGCAGCACCTCGAAGGGTCGGTCCTCGGCGCGGCGCCCCACGCGCAGCACCACGATCAAGAGGGCGAGTGCGCCCAGCCCCAGGCCCAGCCACGGCGACATCCCCCAGCCGGCGGGCAGGTAGCCCAGCAACAGGGCGGCGAAGGCCACCACCAGCGCGTAGGGCAGCTGCGTGCGGACGTGGTCGACGTGGTCCGAGCCGGTGGCCAGGCTCGACAGGATGGTGGTGTCGCTGATGGGCGAGCAGTGGTCGCCGAACACCGCGCCCGCCAGCACGGCGCTGACCGCCGCCAGGTGGATGCCGTGGGCCAGCGGCCCGGCGAGCCCCGCCGACGCCGGCAGCTCGATGCCCAGGGGGTAGACCAGCGGCATCAGGATGGCCATGGTGCCCCAGCTGGTGCCCGTGGCGAACGACACCGCCGCCGCCAGCACGAACACCACCGCGGGCAACAGCCGCGCCGACAGCACCTGCTTGGCCACCTCCACCAGGAAGGGCGCCGTGCCCAGGGCGTCGCACACCGCGCTCATGGACCAGGCCAGCACCAGGATGGTCATGGCGATGACCATCGACCGCGCGCCCTGCACCCAGCCCTCGAGGGCATCGGTCAGGGACAGGCGCCGCCGCCCCACCACCAGCACGATGGCCGACACCGCCCCCGTCAGCGCCGCCCAGGTCAGCACGGCAAAGCTGTCGGCGTTGTTCAGGATCTCGCGCAGCGTCGGCTCGGCCAGGCCCGCGGCCCGCGCCGCCTGCCGGCCGCCGAAGTAGATGCCCAGGGCCGTCACCACGATCACCAGCAGGATGGGCAGCCCCGCCAGGAACGGATGCGCGGGCGCCAGGTCGCTGGCGGCCTGCGAGGTCAGCTCGTCGACGTCGCTGGCCGGGCGCGCGCCCGGGCGCAGCACCTGGCCCCGCTGCAGCGCGCGTTCCTCGGCGGCCAGCATGGGCCCGAAGTCGCGGCCGCTGAGCGACACCATGTACACGAAGGCGATGGTCAGCAGCGGGTAGAAGCTGTAGGGGATCGAGCGCACGAAGAAGCCGTAGGCGCCCTGGTCGGCGCCCATGCGCGCCATGGCGTCCTGGATCAGGCCCACCTCGAAGCCCACCCAGGTCGAGATGACCGCCACCGTGGTGACGGGCGCGGCGGTGCTGTCCACGAGCCACGACAGCTTCTCGCGCGAGATGCGCAGGCGGTCGGTCAACGGGCGCATGGTCGCCCCCACCAGCAGCGTGTTGGCGTAGTCGTCGAAGAAGATGACCGTGCCCATGACCGCGGTCGACACCATGCCGCCGCGGCGGCCGCCGACCCGCCCCGACAGCCAGTGCACGACGCCCTCGGTGGCGCCGCTGCGTGAGAGCACGCCCACCATGCCGCCCAGGATGGTGGTGAAGACCAGGATCGCCGCGTGGGACCGGTCGGCCACCGCGTCGGTCAGGTAGGTGTCGCCCAGCCGCAGGAAGGCGTGGAACGGATCGCCGGTCACCACCAGGGCGCCGGTGTAGACGCCCAGCACCAGCGCCACCACCACCTGCCGCGTGGCCAGGGCCAGGGCGATGGCCAGCACCGGCGGCAGCACCGACAGCCAGCCGTGGCTGCTGGGCGCGGCCCCCGTCGCCTCGGCCGCCAGGGCGATGGCCGGCAGCAGCAGCAGCGGCAGGCCCAGGCGCAGCGCGCGGCTCATCGGCCCTCCTCCTTGCCCCGCGCCCACGCCAGGTAGGCGGCATCGACCCGGCCCGCGGGCCAGGCCACGATCTGGGGGGTGTCGTAGGGATGCTGCAGCTTCAGCTCGCCGCAGCACAGGTCCAGCCGCTCGGGCAGCACCTTCAGCACCACGGCGACCTCGCTGTCGCGGCGCACCTCGCCCTGCCAGCGGTAGAACGCCACCAGGTCCGCGCCCACCTGCGCGCACACCGCCAGCCCCGCGTCCACCAGGTGCGCCGCCACGCGCTCGGCGGCGGCGCGGTCGGGAAACGTGGTGGTCACCACCTGCAGCCCGCCGTCACTCATCGGTGCTCCCTTCGGCGGCGATGACCGCCAGCATGGCCTCGTGCAGGCCCGCCGGCGCCGCCACCACGCTGGCGGTGGGGATGGCCACGTCGGCGCCCTGCGCATCGGTGACCCGGCAGCCGGCCTCGCGGGCGATCAGCGTGCCGGCGGCCGTGTCCCAGGCGCGCAGGCGGAATTCCCAGTAGCCGTCGAGCTTGCCGGCGGCCGTGTGGCAGAGGTCGATGGCCGCGCTGCCGCCGCGGCGCACGCCGTGGCAGGGCGCCTTCAGGAAGTCGCGCACCAGGCGCGTGTTGCGGTCGACCAGGCCGTCGCGCACGTAGGGGAAGCCCGTGGCCAGCAGCGCGCGGTCCAGGCTCGTCGGGCCGCGGCGGCCCACCGGCAGGCACTGCCCGTGGGCGGGCCGCTCGAGCACCGCGCCACCGCCGCGCCCGCATTTACATAATATTCACACATCGCCGCACCAATCGCCCCATATCCACCGGTGACCAGCGCGACTCGCCCTGTCAAATCAATTTTCATTGCTATCCTCTCCAATCGGCTTTAATAATGTATCGCTACGCCCTCCTCGGAAGGCATTGTTAATTTCAAAATCTAAGTTTATGGCAAAGCTTATAAGCCGCAAGCGGTTTATAAGCTTCCCGGGATATTCGCACAATCAAATCAAAGAATCGTTCACCCCCTTTGCTATGGGTCCTCGCGCTTATACGACGGCCCGTTTACTGTTTTTGCCCGCAGCGAGGAACACGGCCACAAGCAGCGTCAATCCATAGATGATCTGCTGCACCGCCGCCGGTATCAGGAATGCGGAAAGCAGTCCGTTTAAAATCGTAAGGATCAGTGCGCCCGAAACGGTGCCGATA
>DAOPJF010000229.1:0-5045 GCA_035399525.1 Candidatus Krumholzibacteriia bacterium
CATCCAGGTGGCCATCATCCGGCCCGGGCCCATCACCGGCGGCATGCTGCACCCGTACATCGCGCGGCGGCACGGGCGCGAGGCGGTCACCTACCCGCATCCGGACCTCGAGCCCATCCTGCGCAAGACCCTGGGCGTGCCGCTGTTCCAGGAGCAGGTGATGCGCCTGGCCATGGTGGCGGCCGATTACACGCCCGGCGAGGCCGACCAGCTGCGCCGCGACATGGCCACCTGGCAGCTGCACGGATCCATCGAGCGGCACCGCGACGTGCTGGTCTCGCGCATGACGGCCAAGGGCATCGCGCCCGAGTTCGCCGAGCGGGTGTTCCAGCAGATCCGCGGCTTCGGCGAGTACGGCTTCCCCGAGAGCCACGCCGCCAGCTTCGCGCTCATCGCCTACGCCACGGCGTGGCTGAAGCGGCATCACCCCGAGGTGTTCGCCTGCGCGCTGCTGAACGCGCAGCCCATGGGCTTCTACTCCACCGGCACCATCGTCGAGGATGCGCGGCGCCACGGCATCCCCGTGCTGCCGGTGGACGCCACGGTCAGCGACCGCGACGCCACCCTCGAGGAGGTGGAGGGCCGCGACGCGCGGGGGCGGCCGCGCCTGGGGGTGCGCATGGGGCTGCGGTCCGTGCAGGGGCTGGGCACCGCGGGCATCGACGCGGTGATCGCGGCGCGGCGCGAGGCGCTGTTCGTGTCCATCGCCGACCTGGCCCGCCGCACGCGGCTGGCGGACGACGAGCTGAAGGCCCTGGCCGCGGCCGACGCCCTGGCCGCCTTCTGCCCCGAGCGCCGGCAGGCTCTGTGGACGGTGCACGGGCTCAGCCGCCGCGACCAGCCCGGCCAGCTGCTGCTGGCCCTGGACGATCCGTCGCCGGCGCCGCGGCTGCGGGCGCTGTCGGACCTCGAGGAGGTCAACTGGGACTGGACCAGCACCGGCCACAGCACCCGCGCCCACATGCTCGAGCCGCTGCGCGCCGTGCTGCGCGGCCGCGGCTGGCCCACCGCCGTCGAGCTGAACGCCCTGCCCCACGGCCGGCGCGCCGACTACGTGGGCGTGGTCATCGTGCGGCAGCGGCCCCACACCGCCAAGGGCGTGACCTTCGCCACCCTCGAGGACGAGACCGGGTTCGTGAACCTGGTGTTCTGGGCGCAGGTGTGGGAGGAGCACCGCGTGCTGGCCAAGACCCTGGCCCTGATGGGGGTCACCGGGCGCATCCAGTCCGAGGACGGCGTCGTGCACCTGGTGGTGGACCGGGTGTGGGAGCCGCGGCTGGAGGAGGCGCCGGCGGCGGCGCGCAGCCGCGACTTCCATTGATCGTGAAATCCCGGCCAATCCCGCAGGCGGGCGTGGCAAATCCGGGCGCAGGGGTTATGATGGTGCCCACCACCTTCCCCGGAGGCGTCCCGTGGACATCGACCTGAACCTGCTGCACCGCCTGTTCCGCGCCCATCCCTGGCACGGGGTCAGCATCGGCGACGAGGCGCCCGAGCGCGTCACGGCCTACATCGAGATCGTGCCCACCGACACGGTGAAGTACGAGTTGGACAAGCCCACGGGCCTGTTGAAGGTGGACCGCCCGCAGAAGTTCTCGAACGTGTACCCGACGCTGTACGGCCTCATCCCGCAGACGCTGTGCGGCCCGCGCTCGGCCGAATACTGCATGGAGAAGGCGTCGCGCCAGGGCATCGTGGGCGACGGCGACCCGCTGGACATCTGCGTGCTGGCCGAGAAGACCATCACCCACGGCGACATCCTGCTGCCGGTGACGCCCATCGGCGGCCTGCGCATGATCGACGGCAACGAGGCCGACGACAAGATCATCGCCGTCATGCGCACCGACGCCATCTACGGCCAGCTGCAGGACATCTACGAGTGCCCGGCGCCCATGATCGAGCGCCTGAAGCACTACTTCCTGACCTACAAGGATGCCCCCGGCTCGAAGAAGAAGCGCGCGACCGAGATCACCCACGTCTACGGCCGCGACGAGGCCGGCGAGGTGATCGAGCGCTGCATGGCCGACTACGCCGAGGCCTACGGCGACCTGAAGGGGCTGTTCGAGGCGCTGCGCACCCGGTGACCGCCCGGCGCCGTCGATCACGATAAGTGATTGAAAATTTGCATTCATAGTATCTTTTCGGCATTCACGTGCTGTATCATGGGCGCTCTTCCGAGCCGCCGCCTCCACATGGGTGCGTGGCAGCCCACCCCCACCCGCGAGGCCGACTCCATGCGAACCCTGATCGTGATGCTGCTGCTGCTGCCCGTGGTCGCCCTGGCCCAGGAGGCGCTGCCCCTGCTGCCGGTGGAGATCGGGGCCTACGCCCCGGTGCTGAACCCCGGCGCGCAGCAGACGCCGATCGATCCCCTGCACGTGGTGCGCACGACCGACGGCTACCTGCACGCGTGGGACCGCGCCACGCAGAGGTACGTGCGCATGCGCCGCGACGGGTTCGTGGTCGCGTCGTGGGGCGCGGCCCTCGCCGACCCCCTGGCGATGGCCGTGGACGACTCGGGCTTCGTCTACTTCGCCGACGGCACCGACCTGTTCCGCTACGACCGCAGCGGCGGGCTCATCCTGCGCGAGAGCCAGAACGGATCCTCGCCCGAGGACTACCGCGACATCACGGCCATGGCCTGCGACCGCCAGGGCAACCTCTGGTACGGCCAGCCCGAACTCGGCCAGACCTTCGTGCGGTCGCTGTCCACGGCCGAGCTGCGCCCGAACCGTACGATCAGCATCTCGACCTACCTTCCGACCGCGGGGATCACCGAGTTCGCCACCGTCGACCACCTCGCGTGCGATGCCCGGGGCAACGTGTTCGTCGTCGACCTCGGCAGCCGGCACACGTACATGTTCGGCATCGCGGGCGATGCCGACTGGTGCCTGCCGGACACGGATCACCCGGACGCGGTGCGGGACCCCAGGCTGGTGGCCGCGGACGACGAGGGCTCGTGCTACATCCTCGAGCAGAACTTCAACCTGACGAAGGTCCGCCTCGACGGCGAACCGCTGGCGTTCCGGGAGGCGCGGGAGTGGGGCGCGGTCTTCGCCGGCGAGATGGTGGCGATCACCGCCGGTCTCGACGGTTCGCTGATGATCGCCGAGACGGTCGCCGAGGGCGGGCACCACGGCGTGTTCCACGACTGCGGCTTCCCGCCCGCGATGTCGGCGATCACCGACATCCCGGCCGACCAGGGCGGGCGGGTGCGGCTGACCTGGTCGGCCTCGGCGCTGGACCTGGTCGCGCGCCCGGGGCTGGTCACCGGCTACGCGCTCTACCGGCGCCAGCCCGGGGCCACGGCCGCGTGGGAGCCGCCGGTCGATCCGGCCAAGGCCATGGAGGGCTGGGACGTGCTGGGCACCGTGCCCGCCCGCGGCGATGCGTCGTACAGCTACGTGGCGGCGACGTTCGTCGACAGCACCGCGGCCGGGGGCATCGGCTGGTCGGTGTTCGTGGTGTCGGCGGTGACCGCGCACAGCCTGTTCTTCGATGCGCCCGCCGATTCGGGCTACAGCGTCGACAACCTCGCGCCCACCGTGCCCGTGGCGCTCGCGGTGACCGAGACGCCGGCGGGCCTCGTGCTCACCTGGTTCCCCAGCTACGCCCCCGACTTCGGCTGGTACGGCATCTACCGCGGCGCGGCGCCCGACTTCGCGCCCGGCGATCCGCTGGCGACCTTCGCCAGCAGCGTGCCGTCGACGTTCACCGACACCTCGGTGCAGCCGGGCGAGACGTGGTACTACCGGGTCGGCGCCTTCGACGTCCACGGCATGTTCTCGGGCTTCAGCGAGGCCGTCGGGGCCAACCGCGTCAGCGCCGTGGAGGCGGTGCCCGGGGCGGTCATGCTGCGCGGCAACGCGCCCAACCCGTTCAACCCGCGCACGCGGCTGTCCTTCTACGTGCCGACGGCCGTGGCCGTGACCCTGGACATCCACGACGCCGCCGGGCGCCGCGTGGTGCGGCTGCTGGACGGCGTGATGGCCGAGGGCTGGCACGAGGTCGACTGGTCGGGCGTCGACGCCGCGGGCCGCGCGCAGCCGTCGGGCCTGTACTTCAGCCGCCTGCAGGCGGGCGACGAGGTGCGCACGGGCAAGATGATCCTCAACCGTTGAGTCCGGCGCCCAATGGGGCTAGGATCCAGGGCGGACCCTCGCCCGGGAGAAGCGCCATGGCCCACCGCACCCTCAAGTCCGGCTACGCCGAGCTGGTCGACCGCCTGAACCGCGCGCCCCAGGGGGCGCCGCCGTCGGCGCTGCTGGACCGCATCCTGGGCATCCTGATGACCGAGCGCGAGGCCCACCTGCTGTCGCGCCTGCCCATCAAGCCGTTCTCGGCGCGCCGCGCCGCCCGCGCCTGGGACATGACCGAGAGCGAGGCCGAGGCCGTGTGCCAGCGCCTGGCCGGACGCGCCCTGCTGGTGGACGTCGAGCGCAAGGGCCGCAGCATCTACGTGCTGCCGCCGCCCATGGCGGGGTTCTTCGAGTTCTCGCTCATGCGCACGCGCGGCGACATCGACCAGAAGGCCCTCAGCGAGCTCTTCTACCAGTACCTGAACGTGGAAGAGGACTTCGTGACCGCGCTGTTCGCCCGCGGCGAGACGCAGCTGGGCCGCGTGTTCGTGCAGGAGGGCATGGTGCCCGTCGAGCACGCGGTGCACGTGCTGGACTACGAGCGCGCCACCGAGGTCATCGAGACCGCCAGCCACATCGGCGTGGGCATGTGCTACTGCCGGCACAAGAAGGAGCACCTGGGCCAGGCCTGCGACGCGCCCATGGACATCTGCATGACCTTCAACGGATCGGCCGAATCGCTGACGAAGCACGGCCACGCGCGGGCCATCGACAAGGCCGAGTGCAAGGACCTGCTGGCCCAGGCCTGGGAGCACGGGCTGGTGCAGTTCGGCGAGAACGTGCAGCAGCGGGTCAGCTTCATCTGCAACTGCTGCGGTTGCTGCTGCGAGGCGCTGCTGGCGCAGAAGCGCTTCGCCCACCTGCAGCCGGTGCACACCAGCAACTTCATGCCGCAGCCCGTGCAGC
>DAOPJF010000230.1:0-5040 GCA_035399525.1 Candidatus Krumholzibacteriia bacterium
GCGCTACCGGGGCGAGGATGCCGACAACTGGTACGTCGACGACGCGCTGCTGACCGCGAAGTACCGGAACGACGTGGGCATCACCGCCTATGCGCCGCCCCCCTGGCCGGGTCGGCAGGGGTTCGGCTTCGACCACCGGATCGTGATCCAGAACCTCGGCACGCAGCCCCTGGTGAACGCGTCGCTGCACTGGCGCCTCGACGATCCGCAGGGCAACCTGTTCGCCGAGGAGACGCGCGACCTGTCGGGCGTCGGCCCCGGGCAGGAGCAGGCCTACACCTTCTACACCACGCCGACCTTCACCGGATTCACCGCCTCGCAGGCCTGGGTCGAGACGCAGAACGACGAGGATCCCGGCAACGACGCGGTCTTCGGGGGTGCCTGGACCTACAGCCTGGGCCGCAAGTCCATCGGTCTGTTGGGCTTCAGTGACAACCACGCGCCCAGCCAGGAGGCCGAGTACCCCTTCGACGTGTTCCCCGAGATTGCGGACAACACCCTGGGCCTGATCCGGCTGCCTTCGCCGGTGCCCGGCGGCGACCCCTCCGCCCTCTACTACAACGCCTCGCAGGACATCGACAGGATGCGCGCCATGACCGGGCGGACCGGCGTGCCGGCGCCGCCCGAGTTCGACGCGGACAACGTCCTCGACGATGCCGCCCTGTTCTACATCAACCTGCCCTGGAAGCGGGGCCTCGCCGGCTGGTCCGAGGTGCCGGCCGCGTGGCTGGCCCTGTCCCAGAACGCCGGCGCGCCGCTGGCCCTGTCCACGGCCATGGTGTGGGACAACGGGACCTACGGCGGCTTCCTCGACGTCACGGTCGAGGTCGTCGACGACCTGAAGCCCGGCGTGGACTACGTGCTGTACGCCGCGATGGTCGAGGACGACGCGTCGGGCTCGGGCCACGACCAGGTGTTGCGCGACCTGTTCCCGAACATCGACGGGCAGGTCATCGATCCGACGCCCGGCACGGCGGTCTACCCCGTCTACGTCGGCCGGGCCGAGGAGAACGTGCCCGAAAACCTGCGCCTGGTGACCTTCGTGGTCGAGCACAACGGCGACGGGTCGTACGGGGCCATCGTCAACGGCAGCGTGCGCTGGTGGCTGGACAGCTCGACGCCGGTCGACGACGCGCCGCCGGCCGTGGCGCGGACCCGCCTGGTGGGCAACGCGCCCAACCCGTTCAACCCGTCGACGGTCATCACCTACGACCTGGCGCGCCCGGGGACCGTCACCCTCGAGGTGTTCGACGTGGGCGGCCGCCTGGTGCGCCGCCTCGAGAACGGCACGCTGCAGTCGGCAGGCCGCCACCAGGTGCGGTGGGACGGCCGCGACCAGGCCGGACGCGCGGCCCCGTCGGGCGCCTACTTCTCGCGCCTGGTGGCCGACGGCCGCAGTGAGACGCGGGGCATGGTGCTGGTGAAGTAGCCGCGGGTCAGCGGTACAGCGCCTTGATCGCGCCCCACGAAAGTTCCCCGTCCCCGACTGCAGCCTGCCAATCGACGGTGACCGCGCCCGAGTACTGCATGAGGTTGCGGTCGGCCAGCGTGATGGCCACGTCGATCGCGATGCGCCACTCGCCGGGTCCGAGCGTGCGCACCGCCTCCACGGCCGCGGGATCAGCCTCGAACAGGCGGCTCTCGGTGCCGTCGGGCGCCGTCAGCACGACGTCGTGCGTGCCCTCCAGCGTGACCGGTCCCGAGTCGAAGGCCCGCGTGGCGCTCAGCGTCGTGGGCTCGGCCACCGGCAGCACGCACGCCACCTCCACGAGCACCTGCGTCCAGCGGCCCCACTCGTACCACTCGGGAACGCCCGCCAGGTCGCACGCGAAGACCAGGCCCGCCTCGCTGCAGCCCAGGGACCAGGTGCCGTCCAGGCAGTCGCCCGCGGTGACGCCGCCGTTGGCCTGGAAGGTCGGCCCTTCGCTGGTCGGGAAGCGGGCGGTGACGCCGCCGCAGGGCGAGTGGCTCGAGTGCTGGATCATCCAGATGTCGAGGCTGGCCGAGCCCTCGGTCGGCGCCTGGGCCGCGGCGGTGGCGGCGAGCAGCAGCATGGTGAGCGCAACGGCGCCGCCCGCACGGGCGCGCGCATGCCTAAGCGGAGAAATTCTTGCCAACATGGTCTTTCCCCCTGAGGCAAGCCTACCACATGCGGCCCCGCCGTGGCTGCGCGGACTTCGACCGCCGCGTCCGAAATCGTCCAACGCCAAGCCGCCGCCGCACCTATACTATCGCCCATGGACACCGAACGTCTCGACCCCGAGCACTGCTACCGGGCCCTGGCCGCCCGCGACCGCCGCTTCGACGGGCGCTTCTTCGTCGGCGTGGCGTCGACGGGCATCTACTGCCGGCCCGTGTGCCCGGCGCGCACGCCGAAGCAGACCAACTGCACGTTCTACCCGTCGGCCGCGGCTGCCGAGACCGCCGGGTTCCGGCCCTGCCTGCGCTGCCGACCCGAGACGGCGCCCGGGTCGCCCGCCTGGACCGGCACCTCGGCCACGGTCGCGCGCGCGATGCGATTGATCGCCGAGGGCGCGCTCGACGACGCCTCGGTCGAGGAGCTCGCGGCCCGCGTCGGCATCGGCGGCCGGCACCTGCGGCGCCTGTTCCGGCAGGAGCTCGGCACGACACCGGCAGCGGCCGCCCAGACGCACCGGGCCCACCTGGCGAAGAAGCTGCTGGACGAGACCAGCCTGTCCATGGGCCAGGTGGCCCTGGCGGCCGGCTATCGCGACGTGCGGCGGTTCAACGCGGGCATCCGTCGCTCGTGGCAGCGGTCGCCCACCGAGCTGCGGCGGCAGCGCGCGCAGCCGGCGGCGGCCGAGTCCGTCATCCGGCTGCGCCTGGCGTACCGGCCTCCGCTGGACTGGGAGGAATGGCTGGGGTTCCTGCGGCCGCGCCTGATCCCGGGCGTCGAAACGATCGACGGGGCGACGTACCGCCGCGGCGTGTCGACCCACGGCGTCAGCGGCGTGATCGCCCTGTCGGCGTCGCCGCGCGACGACAGCCTCCTGCTGCAGGCCTCGCTGTCGCTGGCGCCCGCGCTGCCGGCGCTGGTCGAGCGGGCCCGCGTCTTCGCCGACCTGCGGGCCGACCCCGGCGAGATCGCGGCGCACCTGCGGCGCGACCCGCGGCTGCGGACGCTCGTGCGGCGCCGCCCGGGCCTGCGCATCCCCGGCGCGTGGGATCCGTTCGAGACCGCCGTGCGCGCCGTGCTCGGGCAGCAGGTCACCGTCGCCGCGGCGACGACGCTGGCCGGGCGCATCGTCGCGCGGTTCGGCGCGCCGGCGGCGCAGGGCGATGGTGACGAGGGCGGGTCGACGCTGGTCGCCTTCCCCGCCGCCGCCGTCCTGGCCGGCGCCGACCTGTCGGGCCTGGGCCTGACCGAGGCGCGTATCCGCACCGTCACGACGCTGGCGGGGGCCGTGGCCGACGGCACGCTCGACCTGTCGGGCGCGGCCGATCCCGCCGGACAGGTCCGCATCCTGCAGACCCTGCCGGGCATCGGGCCCTGGACGGCGGCCTACATCGCCATGCGGGTCCTGGGAGATCCGGACGCGTTCCCCGCCTCGGACCTCGGCCTGCTCAAGGCGCTGGAAACCGAGGGCGTGCGGCCCGCGCCGGCCGCAGCCGAGCGCATCGCCGAGACCTGGCGGCCCTGGCGCAGCTATGCCGTCATGCACCTGTGGGCAGCCGCGCTGCCCCGTTCGTCCCAAGGAGAGAAGCCGTGAAGCACGCCTACGCCACGATCCTGGATTCGCCCGTCGGCCCGCTGCTGCTGGCCTCGGACGGCACGGCGCTGACGCACCTGCTGTTCGAACGGGAGGACGCACCTGCGGCAGCCGACCGCGCCGCGTTCGCCGCCGGGCGGCGCGACGCGGTGCTCGATCGCGCCTGCGCCCAACTGCAGGAGTACTTCGCGGGCCGCCGCCGCACGTTCGACCTGCCGCTCGCGCCCACGGGCACCGCGTTCCAGCGCGCGGTGTGGCGCGCGCTCGAGGACATCCCCTATGGCCGCACCGAATCCTACGGCACGCTGGCCGACCGCGTCGGCCGGCCGCGCGCCGTGCGGGCGGTGGGCGCCGCCAACGGGCGCAATCCCATCTCCATCATCGTGCCCTGCCACCGCGTCATCGGCGCCGACGGCAGCCTGACCGGCTACGGCGGCGGGCTGGACGCGAAGCGGTTCCTGCTGGCCCTGGAAGCGCAGGCCTGAGGGCCTCGCCGCCGCACCTGCCGACCCGCGTCCCACCAAAGAGAACCCCTCCCGGACCGGGGTCCGGGAGGGGTTGTGCGGTCCTGTGACGATCGTGGCCCCTACTGCCGGATCAGCGCCCGGCGGGCTTCCGCTTCCAGGTCCTCGTACTGCGCCTTCTCGACCGTCACGCCGACACCGAAGATGGTGCCGCCGGTGAACCGGGCGGGCGCCTCGTACTGCTGGCTGACCGCGTCGGCGCTGTCGAAGCCGACGCACAGCCCGTCGCCCGACAGGGTGAACTTGCCGGGCTGGGTCTTCATCGGGCCCTCGGCCACGGCCTTGTCGTCGACGAACAGCCGCGTCGTACCGTAGGACACGCCGTAGTCGCCAACCTTCTCCCACGCGAACTCCATGCCCAGCGTGTGCTTGCCAGCGGGCAGGACGCCGGACACGAACTCCTGCTCCGGCGCGATGCCCAGGAAGTTGTACACGTAGTGCAGGCGGCGGTCCTTGATGAACAGCGTGTGACCGCCGAAGCGCGAGCCGTGGGCGAAGATCACGCCCGAGCAGGACGGGCCGTCGATCTCCACGTTGGCCAGGATCTTGTACGAACGGCCGCGGATGTTCACGGCCACGCCCTCGGGCACCGGCGCGGCGCCGGGGTAGTAGATGTACCGCTCGGCCGGCTTCTCGGCGCTCGGGCGCGCCTCGCCCAGCACCTCGATGGCGCTGCGGTCGTCCAGCGGCAGCACGAAGTTCTTTTCGGCCTCCTCGAACCACGCCGCCACCAACGCCTTCAGCCTGTCCGGGTACTGCGCCGACAGGTCGGTCGACTCGGACCG
>DAOPJF010000231.1:0-5029 GCA_035399525.1 Candidatus Krumholzibacteriia bacterium
GGTGGGGCAGCACCTTGTCCACCGCCCAGAGGAAGGCCCCGCCGGCCAGGAAGCCGACCACGGCCGGCACCCAGGGCCGCATGCCCATCTCCTCGGCCAGGGCGATGGCCGGGTTCAGCAGCGACCAGAAGGAAGCCGCGATCATGATGCCGGCCGCGAAGCCCAGCATCGCATCCAGCAGCTTGCGGTTCACTTCCCGGAACACGAACACGACGGCGGCGCCCAGGGCGGTGACGCCCCAGGTGAAGCCGGTGGCCAGCGCCGCCTGGGTGATGGGATTGAGCTCGACGAACCAGGTCGGCACGGGCGTCTCCTTGCGCGCGGGAGCGGTCGAGCGCCCATCATAGGCGCGCAGGCGCGACCCGGCCAGCGCCGGGTTGGGCGTTGATCGCCCGCCGGGGGCCCCCTATGATGGGCCCCGGCCTGCGCCGCGGACGGTCCGGGGCGCACCGGGAGGTTCCGTGAGTCCCCTCGTCCTGGGCATCGTCATCTACAGCGTCGTCATCCTGGGCGTGGGCGTGGCCTCGGCCCGGCTGAACCGCACCCTGGACGACTACCTGCTGGCCGACCGCAAGCTGGGCCCCTGGGTGGCCGCGTTCAGCGAGAGGGCCAGCGGCGAGTCGGCCTGGCTGCTGATCGGCCTGCCCGGCCTGGCCTACGCCTCGGGCGTGGGCACGGTGTGGGTGGGCGTGGGCTGCTGCACCGGCATCGCGTTCTCGTGGCTGGTGGTCGCGCGCCGCCTGCGCGAGGAGACCGAGCGCCTGGGCGCCCTGACCCTGGCCGACTACTTCGAGGCGCGCCACGGCGACCCCCGCCGCCTGCTGCGCATCACCGCCACGGTCATCATCCTGTTCTTCTTCACCTTCTACGTGGCCGCGCAGTTCCTGGCCGCGGGCAAGGTGCTCAACTACTACCTGGGCCTGTCGCCCCTGCAGGGCATGCTCATCGGCGCGGTGCTGGTGGCGTTCTACACCGCCGCGGGCGGCCTGTTGGCGGTGGCCTGGACCGACCTGGTGCAGAGCATCCTCATGCTGGTGACCCTGGCCGTGCTGCCCCTGGCGGTGATGGCCGAGCTGGGCGGCCCCGGCGCCCTGCACGCCAAGCTGACCGCCGCCGGCGGCAGCGCGCTGAGCCTGGCCCCCGGCGCCACGGGCTGGCTGGCGGCCAGCGGGGTGATGGGCAGCCTGGCCATCGGCCTGGGCTACATGGGCCAGCCGCACCTGGTGGTGCGCTTCATGGCCATCACGCGGCCCGACGAGGTGCGCAAGGGCACGGCCATCGCCCTCGGCTGGGCCGTGATCGCGTTCTTCGGCGCGGTGCTGATGGGCCTGGCCGGCCTGGCCTGGTTCGGCCCCGAGGCCATCGGCGAGGGTCGCCTGATCGCCGACCAGGAACAGCTCATGCCCATGATGGCGCGCTCCTTCATGCCCGAGTGGCTGGCCGTGATCATGATCTGCGGCGCGATCGCCGCCATGATGTCGACCGCCGACAGCCAGCTGCTGGCCGCCGCCAGCGCCATCAGCGAGGACATCTACCGGCGGCTCATCAACCCCGACGCGAGCCAGCGGCGCCTGGTGGGCATCGGCCGCGGGGCGATCCTCGTGGTCGGCGCCGTCGGGTTCGTGCTGGCCTGGACAGCCGACACGTTCGTGTACAACATGGTGCTGTACGCATGGGCGGGGCTGGGCGCGGCCTTCGGACCGCCGCTGCTGCTGTCGCTGCGCTGGCGGCGCACCAGCCGCGCGGGCGTGCTGGCGGGATTCGTCAGCGGAACCGTGGCCGTCGTGGTGTGGTACAACGTCCCTGCCCTGCGTGCGAACCTGTACGAGATGATCCCCGGCTTCGTGGTCTCGCTGCTGGCGACCATCGCCTTCAGCCTGGCCAGGCCCGATATCGAACGCCAACATTCCGAAAGAGGACGAGCATGAGCAAGCGCCCCTCCCGCGACGGACTGCTGAAGGACGGCACCAGCCGCCTGGCCAAGGCGGGCAGCCGCCGCGGCATGCCGCGCATCATGTGGCTGGCCATCGCCGTCTGCGTGGTCGGCGCCTTCATGCTGTTCCGCGGCCAGAGCAGCCCCGCCCCCGCCGGCATCGGTGAGCGCCGCTCGGTGGTCACCGTGGGCGCGGACACCACCCGCACCCCGGCCGACGCGCCCCGCTCGGGCGACGTCGACCTGGCGGCCGAAACGCGCAGCCTGACGGCCGAGAAGCCGTCCGGCGGCGCTGCGACCGAGGCCAAGCCCGCCGAGGCCAAGCCCATCGAGACCGCGCCCGTCCAGACCAAGCCCGCCACGAAGGCCGCCACGCAGTCGACGGCCACCTCGACCGCCAAGCCCGCGGCCCCCGCGCCCGGCACGATCGTGCCCGCCCCCGACGGCCCCTGGCTGGTGCAGGCCGGCTCGTTCGGCCAGGCGGACAACGCCGACAAGGTCGCCGCGACGCTGCGTGCCCAGGGCTGGGACGCGCGCGTGAAGGTGGGCAACACCTCCGACGGCGCCATGATCCACCGCGTGCAGATCGGCTGGTTCGCCTCGCGCCAGCAGGCCGAGGACTTCATCGCCCAGAACAGGAAGGCCCTGGCCGGCGCCATCGCCGTCCATCGCTGACGATGGGAGACCGCATGACCCGCGCCGCCGTCATCGGCACCGGCTACTGGGTGCCCGACAACGTCATCACCAACGCGCACCTCGAGACCATGATGGACACCTCCGACGCCTGGATCGTCGAGCGCTCGGGCATCCGCGAGCGGCGCTGGCTGCGCATGGGCGACGACGGCTACACCGAGATCACCGGCGCCGAGATGGGCGCCCGCGCCGCGCGCATGGCCATGGACGAGGCGGGCGTCGGCCCCGACGACATCGACCTGGTGATCTACGCGACGCTGAACCCCGACTGCTTCTTCCCGGGCAACGGCGTGTTCATCGAGGACCTGCTGGGCCTGCACACCTGCGGCGCCATGGACATCCGCAACCAGTGCACGGGCTTCGTGTACGGCCTGGCCGCGGCCGACGGCTTCATCCGCGCCGGCACGGCGCGCACGGTGCTGCTGATCGGCGGCGAGATCCAGTCCACCGCCCTGGACAAGACCACCCGCGGCCGCGACATCGCCGTGCTGTTCGGCGACGGCGCCGGCGCCGCGGTGGTGCAGGCCACGGACGACGGCGACCGGGGCGTCATCGCGTCGGCGCTGCACAGCCAGGGCCGCTACGCCCGGGAACTGTGGGCCGAGATCCCCATCGGCAACTACCACATGCGCTGGAACGACGCCATGCTCGCCGAGGGCCGCCAGTACCCGAAGATGAACGGCCCGACGGTGTTCAAGCACGCCACGCGGCGCTTCTGCGAAGCGATCGAGGAGGTGCTGCAGAAGGGCGGCGTGCAGGCGGACGACGTGAACCTCGTCATCCCCCACCAGGCGAACCAGCGCATCACCGACGCCGTGGCCGAGCGCATGGGCCTCGGCCCGGACCGCGTGTTCAGCAACATCGCGAAGTACGGCAACACCACCGCCGGCTCCATCCCCATCGCCCTGGCCGAGGCCGTGCGCGAGGGACGCCTCAGGCGCGGCGACCTGCTGGTCACCGTGGCCTTCGGGTCGGGATTCACCTGGGGCGCCAACCTGGTGCGCTGGTAGGCGGCGCGCGCCGCGGACCTCAGCGCCCCTCGGCCCAGGCGACGATGCTGTCGCGCTGGGCGGCGGTCAGGCGGGCGGCGGGATGGGCCAGGCGATAGCTCGCCAGCGGCATGTCGCCCTTGCCGACCTCGTCGGCGACGTGGCGCAGCAGCTCGTCCTGCAGGTCCAGGTCCAGCGCCGGCCAGTCGGTGAAGTCCAGGGCGCGGCGGCCCTCCCGCACGTGGTCGGCGACGAACCACGAGACCGGCGCCACGCGGCTGTACCACGGCCAGGCCGTGCGGCCGGAATGGCAGTCGTAGCAGGCGCGGCGCAGCAGGTCCGCCACCCCTGCCGGCGCGCCCACCTCGTGCCCCGCGGCGGGGGCGCTGCGGTCGACGGGCACGAGCTGGATGGCGACGACGAGGGCGGCCAGCGTCACCGCCAGCCGCCCCGCGATCCTCGTCCTACGCGTGGACCGAGTCACGCCGTCCTACTGCCCCAGCTGCTGCTGCATGCGCTTGGCGTGGCGGTTCTCCGGGTCGAGCTTCAGCGCCTCGGCCAGCGCCGCGCCGGCGCCGGCCTTGTCGCCCTTGAGCATCAGCACCTGCGCCTGCTTGACCCGCGTCTCGGCGTCGGCCGGGAACATCTCCACGTCCAGGGCCACCAGGGCCGCGGCCGCGTCCAGGCCCTCGGGATCGCCGGCCAGCGCGTTGATGGCCGGGTCGAGGCTGTCCTCGCCGAAATCGTACGAGCCCGAGCCGTAGTACTTCTCCCGCAGCTCGCGGTACTTGGCCACCGCCGCGTCGATGCCGTCCTTGCGCACCGTGGTCAGCACCACCGCGTCGAGCGTCGCCGGGTTGGTCAGGCCGCGGTGGCAGGTGACGCAGCTGACGGCGGCATCGTCCTCGCCCGCCGCCTTCGGCAGCGCCCCGCCGTTGAGGTCGCGCACCATGGTGAACATGCGGCGCGCCGTCTCCTTGTGGGCCAGGGCGTCGCTGGCGAAGTCGATGCTGCGGAAGTCGCCGGGCACCTTCTGCTCGTGGCAGAACGTGCAGCGCACGCCCAGGGCGTCGCTCCAGCCGTGCATGATGCCGTCCAGGTCGCGCTTGCCGATGTCCGCCGGCAGCACCTTCAGGTTCTTGGGCTTCTCGTCGTTCTGGGCGCGGGCCGGCGCCGCAGCCGTCGCGGCCAGCACGAGCAGCACCGCACCGGTGCGCAGGATCGTTCGCAGGGTCATCATGGCTCCCTCGGGTTGCCGGGAAGGGTGGCGATCACGCGAACCATGATAACCCAACTCCCGATTCCGGCCAACGGTCCGACCGGGGCCGCAAGACGACGCCGGCCCGGTCAGCGACCGGGCCGGCGTCCCTGCGGATCGGACGGGCGACTACCGCGAAGCGATGTGCTGCACCAG
>DAOPJF010000232.1:0-5017 GCA_035399525.1 Candidatus Krumholzibacteriia bacterium
TGCGGTTGTGGGGAGACCGGTTCGCCTTCGGCACCCTGGCGGTGAACGTGCTGGGCTGCCTGCTGCTGGGGGCGCTGCTCGAGGCCGAGCGCCACACGCCCCTGGTCACGCCGCCGCTGCGGCTGTTGCTGGCGGTGGGGTTCCTCGGCGCCTTCACCACCTTCTCGACGTTCGGCTGGGAGACCTTCCGCTACCTGCAGGACGGCGCGACGCAGCTGGCGTTGGCCAACGTCAGCGCGAACCTGGTGCTGGGCCTGGGCGCGGTCTGGTCGGGGTGGGGGCTGGCACGCTGGGCGGCGGTGCAGTTCTGAAGGACGGCCGGGCCGGGCAGACGACGACCCCTGGCCGTGGCGGGAAGCCTGGCAGCCAGGGGTCCTAGAGACTCACGATCATTTTCTCAACCACCAAAAGAGATCGACCAGGGTGAGCCCCATCAGGATGGCCAGCTCAGGTGCCATGACGATCCCCCCTTTCCGTGCCAGGGTTGCAACCGTCGGCGGACCCTAGGGGATTCGGCGGGTTGCTGTCCGGCTTGAACGGCGTTTGGAGCCGTGGGCCGGAGGCTTCGGGTCAACCGTCCGTGGCTTCCGAGGCAAGAAGGGGGCCAGGAGCTAAGGAATTCTTTAACTTCTTAATTTGCAGCAACATGCCTGTCTTGTCGTCCGATTCCTCACCCTCGCCGAACGCCGAGACGGCGGTGAAGACCTGATCAAGGGCGGCATCCGGTTCGGCATCGGCGGCCGCGGCGAGCCCTGCCAGGAGGCGTTCGAGGTCATAGAACTCGCCGGCGGTGTTCCGCTCGTCCGTCAGCCCGTCGGTGTGCAGGAACACCTGGTCTCCGGGCTGAAGCCGCACGGTGCCTTCGCGGTAGGGGTGGTCCGGCGCGGCGCCAAGAACGGGTCCACCCTTGCGCAGGTGCTCACGGGGACGGCCCGGACGCAGCAGCACCGGGGGATCCATCCCGGCGTTGCAGTAGGCCAGGAGGCCGCTCTCGGGGTCGTAGTCCGCGAAGAAGAAGCTGACGAACCGCCCGGGCGTGATGCGGTCGCCCATGCGTTGGTTGAGCGCGAGCATCACCGCGGCGGGGCCGGCATCACCCTCGGCCTCGCTGCGGAAGATGGTCGCGAGCGTGACCATCAGCAGGGCGGCCGGCACGCCCTTGCCCGCCACGTCGCCGATGGCCAGGCCAAGGTGGCCGTTCTCCCTGAGGAAGTAGTCGAAGTAGTCGCCGCCGACGGCCCGGCAGGGATCGTTGCGGCCCGCAAGCGCATAGATGGGCGTCGCCAGCGGCGCCGTCGGCAGCAGGCGGGCCTGGATGTCGCGGGCCACGGCGAGCTCCGCCTCGAGGCGCTCCTGGCGCAGCAGGTCCTGGTAGAGGCGGCGGCTCTCGAGCACCGAGGCGACTTGCAGGGCGAGCCATCTCAGGTTGGCCAGGTCCTCCTGGCTGTAGAGGGCGCCGCCGGCCTTGGGCCCGAAAGCGAGGATGCCGACCAGCCGGTTGCCCGTGACCAGGGGCACCAGCAGCTGGGCTCCCGTGCGCGTCATCAGCGCCAGCGACGGGGGATCGGCGTCTTCGGCCAGCAGCAGGTCATCCACCTCCTCGGCGTAGACCGGCCGGCGCAGGCGGGACAGCAGGCGCACCAGCGCCGCCCCGCACGGCAGGTTCAGCGGATCCCCGTCGCGGGCGCCCCGGGGGCGCAGGGGCGTGTCCGATCCGGCGCCCAGGAGCACGAACAGGCGCGCCGGCCGGAACAGCTCCTCGAGCCGGCGCTCGAGGCGGGCCACCGCGTCGTCGAGCTCGATCACGCCGGCGAGTTCCTCGCCCAGGCCGGTGACGGCCCGCCGCTGGACGCTGCGCGCGGGGTAGAACGTGCGGTCGATCCAGCCCTGGACGACGCGGCGCAGCGGCTGGATCGCCAGGCTGCTGCCCGCGGCGATGATCAGCAGCACCGGGTAGGCCGAGACGTCGAAGGCGCGCGAGAGCAGCGAGCCGAGGCCGACGACCATCAGCACGAAGGCGCCCAGCACCAGCAGCGTCAACAGGCCGTAGGTGATGCCCGCCCGGACCACGAACGCCCGGTCCAGGGCGCCGTAGCGGAGGATCGCCAGGCTGAAGCTCACGGGCACCAGGACCAGGCTCAGGGCCATGGCCTGCAGGACGGCCGACGCGGCGGCCGGCGCGATGGTCAGGAGCGCCGTCGCCGCCAGGAAGGGCACGAGTCCCGCCACGAGGCCCGCCAGGACCACCAGCATCTTCGAACGTTCGATGGGCCGGTCGCGCCTCAGGATGCGCCGCGTGAAGATGACCAGGCCCGCGGCGAAGAAGGCCAGGGCGTAGACGAGCGTCAGGCCCGCGGCCAGGCTCACCGCCCAGCCGGGCGGGGGCTGGGGCAGGATGTAGTCGACGGTGGCCGACAGCAGGGACAGCGCCAGGGCGGGCAGCAGCAGGAGGGTCTGCACGCGGTGCGCGGCGCCGACCGGGCTGCGGCGGTCCGGTGCCGGGAACAGCAGCGCGAACCGGACGAAGTAGGCGGGCAGCAGGTTCTGCAGCAGCAGGCGCACGAACTCCTTGGCGTGCATGTAGGGCATCGAGGGACGGTCGGGAACCTCGAGCAGGAAGAACGCGAAGATGAAGCACAGGGCGAAGAAGTTCCTCGCCACGAGGTCGCCGCGCTGGAGCAGCACCCACCAGCCGATGGCCAGGAAGGCCAGGCCGGTGAGCCAGATGCTGTAACCGCGGAGCATGCGCGCCTGGCCCGGCCGGCGCGGCTCGACCACGCGGAGATCCGCCACGCCGTCCCTCTGGATCCGGACCTCGACCGGAGCCGTGCCGTGGAGGGCCGCCACCGCCGCGAAGTAGGCGGGCATGGTGGGCGTCGGCACCAGGCCGATGGCCTCGATGCGGTCGCCCGGCTCGAGGCCGGCGGCCGCCGCGGGGCCGCCCGCGTCGACGAGGGCGACGGACAATTCGTGGACGGTGAAGCCGAGGTCGGGCCCGCGGGCGATGCGGACGGCGACCGGCAGGGCGAGCACGACCAGCAGGGGTGCGGCGAGCAGGAGCCCCGCCAGGCGGGCGGCGCGGTCGGAACGGGGCAGGAGCGGACGCGCGGTGCTGGTCAGGAGGCCACCTCCCGGCGGTGTTCCGGCCGATCGTAGCATGGCCGGACGCCGGGCCGGAGCAAAAAAGCGGGGCCGGACCCCGTGGATCCGGCCCCGCTCAGCGATCGCCCGTCGCGCGCTAGCGGAACAGCGACTTCACGCCGCCCCAGCTCTCCGGCTGACTGTCGACGGCGCACTCGCCGTTGATGGTCGCGACCGGGATGTCCGGGCCGCCGGTGGGCTGCTGGAGCGGGATGATGATGTCGTAGTCCGCGCCGTCCAGGTAGCAGGGCACGCGCTCCGGCAGCGAGTGCCGGTAGACGCCGTTGATGTACCAGTTGATGGGCTGGCTGGCGTCGAGGATCAGGAACTCGAGGCGGGCCACGACCACGGCCGGGTACATGAAGGGATTGTACAGCGGCGTGCCGATGCCGACGACGTACTCCGGCGGCGTCAGGAAGTTGATCGACGAGCCCTCATAGATCGTGTTGGTGATGATCGCCGGGCCCTCGAGCCAGATCATCGCTTCCCAGCCGCCGACGCCGGCCGTCTGCGCGGTGGGGTGGGTGATGACGACGTAGCCGACGTGGGCACCCGCGTCCATGGGCACGCAGTTCACGCAGGCGCAAGGGTCGAAGTAGACGCCGATGCCATCCTCATCGGGGTCGAGCTGGGCCAGAGCCGTGCCGCTGAACAGCACGAGCGCAAGCAGGGTCGCCGCGGTCACAATGTTTTTCATAATGATCCCCCTCGTATGACAATCAATGGGCGTGCGCTGGCGCAATTTGCCTAAGGGGCACCTTAGACCATTCCGGGCACGGAAGGAAGCGGTTTTTGTCGGCAAGGGGAAAAAAACACGATCCAATACCAGTTTGCCGGGAGTTGAAAGCTATAAAACGTCAAAAAACCGGTGGATGAATCGCCTGTAGTGGCGGACTCGCGCGAACCGGCTTCCGGGACGCCGCCGCGCGCGACCGTTGCCCGCGTCCGGGCCGCGTGTTAGATTCCCCCATTCCGGCACAGGACGACGATCCAGCAACGGGTTCGCGGGGCGGACCGGCAGGCGGGAGCATAGCGTGGACGACATCAGGAGCATGGCGCAGTACGCCCCCGGGGGCATCGAGGGCAAGTGGTACGAGGCCTGGGACAAGGCCGGCCTGTTCGCCCCGGACGAGAGCCTCGAGGCCGAACCGTTCGTCATCACGCTGCCGCCGCCGAACGTCACGGGCATCCTGCACATGGGGCACTGCCTGGGCAATTCCATCCAGGACACGCTGATCCGCTGGGCGCGCATGCGCGGCCGGCCGACGCTGTGGGTGCCCGGCACCGACCACGCGAGCATCGCGACCGAGCAGGTCGTCTCGCGCCAGATGGCCGAGGAGGGCCTGGACAAGCGCACCGTGGGGCGCGACGCGTTCCTCGAGCGCGCCTGGGCCTGGAAGGAGTACACGCACGGCCGCATCACCCAGCAGATCCGCCGGCTCGGCTGCTCGCTGGACTGGAGCCGCGAGGCCTTCACCATGGACGAGGCCCGCAACCGCGCGGTGACCGAGGCCTTCGTCGCGCTGAAGGACAAGGGCCTGATCTACCGCGACGTGTACCTGGTCAACTGGTGTCCCCACGACCTGACGGCCATCAGCGACGACGAGGTCGAGTACAAGGAGGTGCAGGGCAACCTTTGGCACCTGCGCTACCCCTTCGCCGACGGCGAGGGGCACGTGACCGTCGCCACGACGCGGCCCGAGACCATGTTCGGCGACGTTGCGGTGGCCGTGCACCCGTCGGACCCGGAGCGCAGCCCGCTCATCGGGCGGCGCGTGAGGCTGCCGCTGACCGACCGCGTCATCCCCATCATCGGCGACCACCACGCCGACCCCGAGAAGGGGACGGGCTTCGTGAAGATCACGCCGGCCCACGA
>DAOPJF010000233.1:0-5006 GCA_035399525.1 Candidatus Krumholzibacteriia bacterium
GGTCTCGGCGCGCAGCTCGCCGAAGGCCTCGTCCTTGTCGCGCACCCGCTGGCGCTGCAGGCTGCGGCCCAGCGGGGGCAGCGCCTGGTCGACGCGCACGCCCAGGGCCTGCCACCAGGCGTGGAACGCGTCGCCGGCCCGGGCCAGGGCGCGGCCGTAGTCCAGGCAGGCGGTGGCCGACCTCTCGCCGTCGTGGCCCAGCTCGCCCAGGCGCCGCGCCGCCAGCACCACGCGCTCGGGCACGCGGTCGACGCCGGCCAGGCGGCCGCAGAGCTGCTCGACGTCGAGCCAGCGGCCGAGGCCGCACAGCACGCCGTGGGTCTCGAGGGTGACCACCGGCAGGCGGTGGCTCTCGTCCACCACCAGGTGGTCGCGCTCGCCGATCAGCGTGCGGCCCTGCGCCAGGTCGTTCAGCAGCAGCGCGTGGTTGACCAGCAGCAGGTCGGCGTCGCGGCCGCGCCGGCGCGCGGTCTGCACGAAGCAGCGGTCGCCCTCGTAGCACAGGCCCGGCAGGCAGAGGTCGGCGGCGTCGAAGAGCTCGGCCAGGTCGCGCACCAGCAGCGGGTGGGCGGCGGCCTCCTCGCGCAGGCCCTCGCGGGTGTCGGCCAGCCACAGGCGGAACGCGACGGCGCGCACGGCGTCGGCGTGGTTCTCCAGCGGCCGCGACAGGTAGGCCTGGCGCTGGCGCAGGCACAGGTAGTTGCGCCGCCCCATGAGCAGCGCGAAGCGATGGCCCGACAGCAGGGGCGCCAGGCGCGGCAGGTCCTGCTCGAGGATCTGCCGCTGCAGCGCCCGGGTGTGGGTCGACACCACGGCGCGCGCGTCGCCGTGGACGACCGCCGCCACCAGGGGCACCAGGTAGCCGAGGGTCTTGCCCACCCCCGTGCCCGCCTCGAGCAGCAGCGCGCGCCGGTCGCGCAGCGACGTGGCCACCGCCCGCGCCATGTCGGCCTGCTCCCAGCGGGGCGCGAAGTCCGGGCCGTACAGGGCGCCCAGCCCGCGGGCCGAGCCCATCCAGGCGGCGATGCCGTCGGGATCGGCGGGCAGGGGGTCGGGCTCGAAGACCGGCGCGTTCGGTGTCGGCAGGGAATCCAGCGGCGAGACCACGCCTGCCGTGCCCAGCGGCAGGTGGTCCAGCAGGTCGAACAACCCCGACAGGTCGGGGCGGAAGCCGCGCAGCAGCGTGCGGCACGACTCGCGCAGCTCGGCGTCGCGGCCGCGCCAGGCGCGGATGCCCCCGAGCACGCCGCGGCGCAGGCGGCGCAGCTCGGCCTCGGCGGCGATGCGGTCCGGCGGCAGCGGCTCGCCGTCCCAGAACAGGCCCAGGGGCTCGAGCAGGGCGCGCAGCACGTCCTCGGTCACCGCCAGGCCGCCGCGCGGATGGTCGACGCAGGCGTCGCCGCGCCCGGCGATGATCACGGCGCCGGGCGCGTCGGCCACCGGCAGGCGCGGGTCGTCGAGCTCGAACACCCGCTCGCCGCCCACCACGTCCAGGGCCAGCCAGCGCCCGCCCGCGCCGTCGCGCGGCCGCGCCAGCAGCAGGTGCCGGTCAACGCCCACCGTCGCTCCCGTCCTCGTCCAGGCGGGCCAGGAACGCGGCCTCGTCCAGCACCGGCACGCCCAGCTCGCGGGCCTTGTCCAGCTTGCTGCCGGCGGCCTCGCCGGCGATGACGGCGGTGGTCTTCTTCGAGACGCTGCCGGCCACCTTGCCGCCGCGGACCTCGATGGCCTGCTGGGCGCGGCCGCGGGTCATGCCCGCCAGCGTGCCGGTGAGCACGAAGGTGCCGCCGGCGAAGAAGCCGGTGGCGTCGGCGGCGGCCGCGGTGTCGGGCACGTCCTCCTGTTCGCGGAAGAAGCCCGCGTCGCGCAGGTCGTCGACCAGGCGCCGGCCCGGCGCGCTCGCCAGGAATGCCGGGATGGCCTCGCCCACCACCGGGCCGATGTCCCGGAGTTCGGCCAGCTCGTCGGCCGTCGCCGCCAGCAGCGCATCGATGCCGTGGAAGCGCGCGGCCAGGGTGCGCGCCGTGCTCGCACCCACCTGCGGGATGCCCAGCGCGAAGATCTTCGCGGCCCAGGGCCGCGAGCGCGCCTTCTCGAGGCCCGCCAGCACGCGGTCGGCCGACTTCTCGCCCCAGCCGGGCAGCGCGGCCAGCACGTCGCGGTCCAGGCGGAACAGGTCGCCGGGCGTGGCCACCAGGCCCTCTTCGAGGAACTGCTCGATGGAGCGCCCGCCCAGGCCCTCGACGTCGCAGGCGTCGCGCCCGACGAAGTGGCGCAGGCGGCCGGCCATGACCGCGGGGCAGAGCGGGTTGACGCAGCGCACGGCCACCTCGCCCTCGACCTGGCGGGTGGGCTCGCCGCACTCGGGGCATCGCGCGGGCCGGGGCACGGCGTGCTCGCCGCCGGTGCGGGCCTCGACCACCACGCGCAGCACCTTGGGGATGACGTCGCCGCCCTTGACCA
This sequence comes from Candidatus Krumholzibacteriia bacterium, assembly GCA_035399525.1. Classification (GTDB taxonomy): domain Bacteria; phylum Krumholzibacteriota; class Krumholzibacteriia; order LZORAL124-64-63; family LZORAL124-64-63; genus JACZKN01. The sequence continues at coordinate 2,464 of DAOPJF010000233.1, forward strand.
CCACCACGCGGTCGCCCACGCGGATGTCCTTGCGCTCCATCTCTTCCCAGTTGTGCAGGGTGGCGCGCGCGACGGTGGTGCCCGCCAGCTGCACGGGCTCGAGCTCGGCCACGGGCGTGATGACGCCGGTGCGCCCCACCTGCAGGGTGATCGCGTGCAGCAGGGTGACGGCCTCCTCGGCGGCGAACTTGTAGGCCAGGCCCCAGCGCGGCGCCTTGGCGGTGGCGCTGAGGGCCTCCTGCCACTCGCGGCTGTCGACCTTGATGACGGCGCCGTCGATCTGGTAGTCGAGGGTCGCGCGCGCGGCCTCGAGCGCCGCCAGGTGCGCCTCGATCTCGGCCACGCTGCGGCCGGTCTGCAGGAAGGGATTGGTGGGCAACCCCAGCTGCGCGAGCGCGGCCATCTCGGCCTGGTGGCCGGCGAAGACGTCGTCGGCGGCGCGGTCGTCGGCATCGAGGGGGAACAGCTGGTAGAAGAACGCCGACAGGCCGCGGCGGGCCACCTCGTCGGTGTCGAGTGTCTTCAGGGTGCCCGCGGTGGCGTTGCGCGGATTGGCCAGCACCTCGAGGCCCGCGGCCTCGCGGTCGGCGTTCAGGGCGCGGAAGCGGGCCAGGCCCAGGTAGGCCTCGCCGCGCGCCTCGAAGGCGTCGACGGGTGCGGGGAACGCCGTGCGCCAGGACGCCGGCAGCTCGCGCGGCACGCCCGCGATGGTCGCCGCGTTGGCGGTGATGACGTCGCCCTGGGCGCCGTCGCCGCGGGTCAGCGCCAGCGACAGCCGGCCGTCGCGGTAGCGCACCGCCAGGGCCACGCCGTCGATCTTGGGCTCGACGGTGCAGAGCACGCCCGTGATGTCGAGGGCCTTCTCGACCCGGTCGACGAACGCGGCCACCTCGTCGCGGTCGTAGCTGTTCTGCAGGCTGAGCATGGGCCGGCTGTGGGGCGCCGACTCGAAGCGCTGGTCGGCGTCGGCGCCCACGGTCGCGGTGGGGCTGTCGGCGCTGGCGAACTCGGGGAACGCGGCCTCGAGTTCGGCCAGGCGGCGCTCGAGGGCGTCGTACTCGGCGTCGGAGATCTCGGCGTCGCCGCGGTTGTAGTACAGGTCGCGGTGGCGCAGGAGCTCGCCGCGCAGGCGGGTGATCTCGCGGCGGGCGGTGTCGCGGTCCATCGTGCTCCGCAGGCGGCCGGCGGGGACGGCCCAGCGCCCGCCGCGCCTAGAAGGATTCCATCAGGGTGACGTGAAGCTTGGCCAGGTCGAAGTCCGGCGTGCCGGGGAAGCCGATGGCCAGGGACAGATCGCCGCCGGGCGTGCGGGCCAGGAGGCCCAGGCCGTAGCCCCGGGGCCAGCCCTCGCGCAGCGCCCGGCGCGCCGGGTCGTCCGGCACGGGCTCCAGGACCTCGAAGGCAAAGTACCCCAGGTCATGGAACAAGTAAAGACGCGAGCCCCGCGGCGAGCCCACCCGCAGCTCGACGGCGCCCCAGGCCGCGCGCGAGCCGTTGAGCTCGCCCTCGCGCCAGCCGCGCAGGGTGTTGGCGCCGCCGAAGCGGAACTGCTCCGACAGCGGCACCACCGGTTCGCCGCCGCTGATCTCGCGGAACGCGGCGCGGCCGAACAGGCTGAGCGAGCCGGACACCCAGAGCTCGCCCGCCGAGTCCACCTCGAAGATGCGCTGGGTCGTGGCCGCCCCCAGGCGCTCGCCGCCGGCGGCGACGGTGGAGTCGGCGCGCAGGGTGGCGCTGCGCCAGGCCTCCTCGACGGCGAAGCTGCCCTCCCACCCGCTGGTGCTGCGGTCGCCGCGCCGGTGCAGCACCGCGCCGCGCACGCGGGTGCGGGCGGTGCGCTCGAGGTCGCCGGCCGGGTAGGTGACGCGGTCCCAGCCCACGCCCACCTCGACGCCCCACAGGGCCACCACCGGCAGCCGCCAGCGGTTGTCCACGCGGAAGCGCGTGTAGGCATCCTGCTGCACCTCGTTGTCCAGGGCCAGGTCGGTGTCCAGGGGCGTGCCGAAGGCCAGCGGTTCGAGGTAGCGGAAGCCGAACCGGCGGCTGCCGCTGCCGTCGTCGCGCCAGCCCACGTTCAGCGCACGGCCCGTGCCGGCGAGGTTGGGCAGGTCCAGGTCGACCTGGCCGCTGAGGCGGCTGCCGCCCTCCTGCCGGCGCGACAGGCCCAGGATGACCGCGAAGCGGTTGGCCCGGCGCCGGGGCACGATGGCCAGGTGCACGCCCACGGTGTCCACCGCCGACGTCAGGTGGACGATGGGTTCGTCGACCCGGGCGTACAGGTCGCGCGCCAGCAGGCGGTCCACGGCGCGCGCGAGGTCGGACTGGCGGAACGGCGCCCCCTTCTCGAGGCCGGCCGTGCGCACGGCGAAGGCCGAGGCCCGGCCCGGGGGCAGGCTGGTGCTGATGGGGCCGAGCCAGGCGCCGTAACCGGCGAGCAGCGCGGCGTCGAGATTGACAACATGCTCGATGTCATCGAGTTGCATCTCCCGTATCACCCATCGCGCGAAGGGACGCCCAGCCTCGCCGGCCCCCGCCAGGATGCG
>DAOPJF010000234.1:0-5001 GCA_035399525.1 Candidatus Krumholzibacteriia bacterium
CCTGCGCCCTGCTCGCGATCGAGCGCGTCGAACGCCTGGGCGGCGGCGCGGCCCGGGGCTGGCGGACCGGCAGCATCGTCGGGACCATCGTCGGCGGCCTGACCGGACTGTTCGCCGCCACCGTGGTGGACGCCATCGGCGAAGGCGACGAGAACGTGACCACCGCCGACTACGCGGCCGCGGGCGTCGCCTTCGCCACCGCCGGTGCGGTGGCCGTGGGCGGGTTGGGCGCCCTGGTGGCCTCGGGCGGCGACCGCTGGTACGCCATCGCCCCCGCCGGTCCCCTCGCCCCGCCGTCCACCACGTTCTCGCTGCAGGCCGGGCTGGCGGCGGGCAGTGCGCCCGGCGGCGACGACAGCCAGGGCCTGCACCTGCGCGGGTGGCTGCCGCACCGGTTCGGATCCTCGCTCGTCGCGGGCCCCGAGATGACGTACAGCGCCGCCGGCGGTACCTACGCCGAGGGCGGCGGACCGGTCACGCAGGTGCACGACACCGGGTCGCTGGGCCTCGCCGGGCGCCTTGCCCCCACGGGCACCGGACTGGCCCCCTTCCTGTCGGCGGGCCTGGGCTGGTACCATCGCGACGATGACTGGCTGGGCCTGAACCTGGGCCTGGGCCTCCTGTGGCGCACGCGGGGCGGCACCGAATGGATCGTGGAGATGCGCCGCCACACGCGCGCTTCGGGCCTGGACGCCGAGCCCTCCAACAGCATCACCTCGGTGGCCGTGGGCTGGACCCTGGGCCGCTGACCTCGACGAACGGGAGCCATGCCATGCTTCGACCCCGCGTGCTGGTGGCCGTCAGCGACGGCAGCGAAGAGATCGAGGCCGTCGCGGTGATCGACGTGCTGAGGCGGGCCGAAGTCGCGGTGACCGTGGCCCGGGTGCCGTCGGCCGCGGGCGCCGGCCAGGAGGTGCTCGCGTCCCGCGGCGTGCGGCTGGGCACCGACCGACCCATCGCGGCCTGCACCGCCGAGTCGTGGGATGCCATCGTGCTGCCGGGCGGCATGCCCGGCGCCGAGCACCTGCGCGACGACACCGACCTGCTGGGCCTGCTGCGGCGGCAGGTCGCCGAGCGCCGCCTGGTCGCGGCCATCTGCGCCGCGCCGGCGGTGGTGCTGGCGCACCACGGCCTGCTGCACGGGCGCCAGGCCACCTGCTTTCCCGGCATGCGGCACCTGCTGCCGGTCGGCTCGCGCAACGACGGGCGGGTGGTGATCGACGGCGGCCTGGTGACCAGCCAGGGGCCGGGCACGGCGCTCGAGTTCGCGGTGGTGCTGGTGGGGCTGCTGTGCGGCGACGAGGTGCGCGAGCGGGTGGCCGCCGGGCTGCTGTTGCGGTAGGCCGGGCCGCGCGCGGCGGCCTGCGGACGTGAAGAAGGGGCCGTCCCCGCCGGGGACGGCCCCTCGTCGTCCGTGCTCCGGACGTGGTCTAGCCCGCCATCTGCGTCAGCAGCCCATCGACCGCGGCCAGGGCCGTGTCGACGGCCGCCGCGTCCGGCAGGCCCGCCTGGGCCGTGTTGGGCCGACCGCCCCCGCGGCCGCCCGCCTTCTCGGCCAGCGCCTTGACCAGGTTGCCCGCGTGCAGGCGGCCGCCGTCGACCAGGTCGGCCGTCAGCGTCACCAGCAGCGTGGGCTTGCCGCCCAGGTCGGCGCCCAGCACGACGACGCCGCCGGCGCCGAGCTTGTCGCGCACGTGGTCGCCCAGCTGCAGCAGGGCGTCCTTGTCCTCGGCGTCGACGCGGGCGGCGACGACCTTCAGGCCGGCCACGTCGCGCGGGTGGTCGAGCACCGACTCGAGACCGGCGCGCGCCGACTCCTGCTGCAGGCGCGCCAGTTCCTTCCGCAGGGACTTCTGCTCGTCCAGCAGGGCGGCCACCTGGTCGGCGTACGGCGCGCCGTCGGCGCGCAGCAGGCCGCGCAGGGCGGCCAGCTGCTCCTGCTCGCGGCGCACCACCGCGGCGGCGGCTTCGCCCGCCACGGCCTCGATGCGGCGTACGCCGGCCGACACGCTGCCCTCCGAGACGATGCGGAAGGGTCCGATGTCGCCGGTGGCCAGGCAGTGCGTGCCGCCGCAGAGCTCGAGGGAGAACACGGCGCCGGCATCGGCGGCCGCGCCGGGCACGGGCTGGGCGCCGCCGTGGATCTCGATGACGCGCACGCGGTCACCGTACTTCTCGCCGAACAGCGCCATGGCGCCCAGGGCGCGGGCGTCCTGCAGGGCCATGTCCTGGTGCCGGATCACCGGGCGGTTGTCCAGGATGCGCTGCTGCACCAGGTGCTCGACCCGCGCCAGTTCGTCGGGCCGCACCGCCTGGTCGTGGCGGAAGTCGAAGCGCAGGCGCTCGGGATCGACCACGCTGCCCGCCTGCTCGACGTGGCGGCCCAGCACCTCGCGCAGGGCGGCGTGCAGCAGGTGGGTGGCGGTGTGGTGGCGCATGGTGGCCAGGCGCGCGGCCGCATTGACCGCCTGGTCCACGTGGTCGCAGGCCGCCAGCGCGGCATGGATGTCCTCGACGTCCCCCGCGACGACGACAACGCGGCCTTCCTCGGCCGTCACGGCATCGATGACCGCCAGGGTGCGGCCGCCCGGCTGCAGGACCAGGGTGCCGGTGTCGCCCGCCTGGCCGCCCGACTCGCCGTAGAACGGGGTGCTGTCCAGCAGGATGTGGACGAGGCTGCGGCCCTCGGCATCGGTGCCGCCCGGGCGCACGGCCACCGGCCGGCCGCGGCCCGAGAGGTCGTCGTAGCCCGTGAACGCGTTGCGGTAGCCGGCCAGGTCGACCCCGCCGATGGGCTGCCAGGCGCCCAGGCCCTCGCGGTAGACCCGGTCGGTGCCGCTCTTGGCCTTCTGCTCGTTCATGCAGCGGTCGAAGCCGGCCTCGTCGACGGCCAGGCCGTCCTCCTCGGCCACCAGCTTGGTCAGGTCCTTCGGGAAGCCGTAGGTATCGTGCAGCTTGAAGGCCTCCTCGCCCGAGAGCTCGGTCCGGCCGGCGGCCTTCATGGCGTCGCGGAACTCGGCGTAGACCTGCAGGCCGCTCTTGAGGGTGCGCAGGAAGCGCTCCTCCTCCTTGCGGATGACGTCGAGGATGCGCTCGCGGCGCTCGACGATCTCGGGGTACGCATCGCCCATCTCGGCGATGACCACCTCGGCGACCTTCCACAGGAAGGGCTCCTCGAGGCCCAGCAGGTGGCCGTGGCGCGCGGCGCGGCGCAGGATGCGGCGCACGACGTAGCCGCGGTCGGTGTTGCTGGGGATCGCGCCGTCGGCCACGGTGAAGGTGCAGGCGCGCGCGTGGTCGGCGATCACCTGCATGGAGATGCGGTCCTCGCCCTCGGCGCGGCGGCCGGAGATCTGCTCCATCTTCGCGATCAGCGGCGTGAACAGGTCGGTGTGGTAGTTGCTCAGCTTGCCCTGCAGGACGGCCACCAGGCGCTCGAAGCCCATGCCGGTGTCGACGCTCTTCATGGGCAGCGGATCGAGGGCGCCCCCCGGCTGGCGGTTGAACTCCATGAACACGTGGTTCCAGATCTCGAGCCAGCGGTCGCAGTCGCACACGCCCACGGCGCAGCCCCGCGGGTGGCTGCAGGCCGCGTCGGCGCCCTGGTCGTAGTAGATCTCGGTGCAGGGGCCGCAGGGGCCGGTGTCGGCCATGGACCAGAAGTTCTCCTCGTCGCCCTTCTCGATGTCGCCCAGGCGGATGATGCGCGCGGCGGGCAGGCCGACCTCGTCCTGCCAGATGCCGAAGCTCTCGTCGTCGTCCTTGTAGACCGAGACCCACAGGCGCGAGGCGTCCAGGCCCATGACCTTCGTCAGGAACTCCCAGCCCCAGAGGATCGACTCGCGCTTGTAGTAGTCACCGAACGACCAGTTGCCGAGCATCTCGAAGAAGGTATGATGTCGGGCATCCTTGCCGACCTCCTCGAGGTCGTTGTGCTTGCCGGAGACCCGCATGCACTTCTGGCACGAGGCCGCGCGCACGTAGTCCCGCTTCTCCAGGCCCAGGAACACGCCCTTGAACTGGTTCATGCCCGCGTTGGTGAACATGAGGGTGGGGTCGTCGTGGGGCACGAGGCTGCTGGAGGCGACCACGGCGTGGCCGCGCTCGGCGAAGAATTCGAGGAACTTCGCCCGGATGTCCCTGGCTTTCAAGGTTGCTCCTGTCCGCGGCGGTGACGATTTTCGGTTCACCCCGCGTCACATTGGCCGAAAAGTCCTGAGAATTCCGGACTTGGGTCCCGGGGTGGCCTGCCGCAGGGCGGCCGGCACCGGCTTGTCCGGACACGGAACGGAAAGTGTAAGCGCGGCCGATTGAACGGTCAACCCGCGCGCGCCCTGCGGCGGCCCCCCGCCGGGCGGACACGGAGGTCCATGCGGCACGTCCTGCACACGGTCGTTTCCCTGCTCATGTGGTGCCTGTTCGGGTACTACTGGTGGGTCGTCGGCCAGCGGCGCATCAACCCTTCGACCATCGACGCCCTGGCCATCCTGGGCGTGTTCGCGGTCGTGGGCTTCGTGCTCACGGTCGCCTGGGTGGCGCACAACCTTCGCCTGGCCCGCAAGTTCGGTCGCCGCAAGGGCTTCCCGGCGCCACCGGAATCGTTCACGACCGACCACCTGCAGCGCCCCCTGGTCAGCCCCGGGATCGAGGCCCTGCGGGCCGCCCGGCTGGTGACCATCAGCCTGGACGCCGAGGGCCGCAAGATCTACGAGCCCGGCGGGGAGGTGGCGGACTGATGGACATGCTGAGCCTCGTCGTCCGCATCCAGCACCATTGGGCCTACCTGGCCCTGCTGGTCTTCTTCGCCTGGTACCCCATGGTGTCGAGCCTGATGTGGATCTACACCGCGGCGATCTTCTTCCGGCGCCGCGAGCGTCTGGTGCCCCAGAAGCTGGCCGAGTTCTACGCGCTGGAGAACCGGCCCATGGTCTCGTTCGTCATCCCGGCGTTCAACGAGCAGAAGAACATCGCCCGCACGCTGCGCGCGGTGCTGGCGGTGGA
>DAOPJF010000235.1:0-4999 GCA_035399525.1 Candidatus Krumholzibacteriia bacterium
GCGGCGGCAAGGCCCTGGTCGAGGCCCTCGAAACGCCCATCCCCGCGCCCGCGGCCGGCGGCGGCTGCGCGACCTTCCTGGACCGCCTGTGCGAGGCCCTTGCCGAGGCCGGCCTGGGCGATCGCGACCTGGCTGTCGAGGTGCCCGCCGGCGGCGACGACCTGGCGGTGCTGCGGGCGATCGCGGCGGTGGCCGCCGCGCACGGCGGCCCCGACGGCGTGTTTCCGCGCGTGGCGGCCAAGGTGCGCTGCGGCGGGCTGGTGGCCGAGGCGTTCCCCGAGCCGGCGCGGCTGGCGCGCCTGATCGCCGCGGCCGGCGACCTGGGCCTGCCCCTGAAGTTCACCGCCGGCCTGCATCACCCCGTGCGCCACCGGGCGAGCGACCCCGACGTGATGATGCACGGCTTCCTGAACGTCATCGGCGGCGCGGTGCTGGCCCGCGTGGGCGGGCTCGCCGGCGCCGACCTGGAGGCCTGCCTCGCCGAGACCGACCCGGCCGCCTTCACCTTCACCGACCAGGGCTTCGCCTGGCGCGAGCACGGCGTGACGGCCGCGGCCGTGGCCCGGGCCCGCGAGTCGGCGCTGCCCGGCTTCGGCAGCTGCTCGTTCCTGAAACCCCGCGACGACCTGGCCGCGCTCGGGCTGCTCTGACCGCAGCCGCCGGCCTCCGCGAAAGGACCCTGCCTTGAGCGATCCGACCGTCGATCCCGGCGTGCGCTCGTTCGTGACGACGCCGCCGGACAGCCATTTTCCGCTGCAGAACCTGCCCTGGGGCGTGTTCACGCCCGCGGTCGGCGGCGCGCCCCGCGTGGGCACGCGGGTCGGCGACACCGTGGTCGACGTGGCGGCGCTGGCCGACGCGGGCCTGCTGGCGGTGGCCGAGGTGCCGGCGGACGTGTTCGGCCAACCCTCGCTGAACGCCTTCATGGCGGTGGATGCCGCCCGGCGGCGCCGCGTGCGGCGGCGGTTGCACGACCTGCTGCGGGCCGATGCGCCCACCCTGCGCGACGATGCGGCCCTGCGGGCGCGCGCGCTGCACGCGGCCGGCGAGGTGACCATGCACCTGCCGGTGGTCACGCGCGACTACACCGACTTCTACTCGTCGCGCGAGCACGCCACCAACGTGGGCATCATGTTCCGCGGCAAGGACAACGCGCTGATGCCCAACTGGCTGCACCTGCCCGTGGGCTACCACGGCCGCGCCAGCAGCCTCGTGGTCTCGGGCACGCCGGTGGTGCGTCCGTGCGGCCAGACACAGCCCGCCGACGGGCAACCGCCGGTCTTCGGGCCCTGCCGCCTGATGGATTTCGAACTCGAGATGGGCTTCTACGTCGCGGCCGGCAACGCGCTGGGCGAGCCGGTGGGCGTGGACGAGGCGATGGACCGCATCTTCGGCCTGGTGCTGGTGAACGACTGGTCGGCGCGCGACATCCAGAAGTGGGAGTACCAGCCGCTCGGTCCGTTCAACGCGAAGAACTTCGCCACCAGCGTGTCGCCCTGGGTGGTGACCCTCGACGCGCTGGCGCCCTTCCGCTGCGCCGCGCCCGCGCAGGATCCCGCCCCGCTGCCCTACCTGGCCGAGCGCGACCGGCACACCTTCGACATCCGGCTGGAGGTCGCGGTGAAGGCTGACGGTGCGGACGAGGGCCTGCGGGTGTGCGCCTCGAACTTCCGCCACCTGTACTGGACGATGGCGCAGCAGCTGGCCCACCACACGGTCACCGGCTGCAACCTGGGCACGGGCGACCTGCTGGCCTCGGGCACCATCAGCGGCCCGGACAAGGGCAGCTTCGGCTCGATGCTGGAGATCACCTGGCGCGGCACCGAGCCGGTGGTGCTGCCCGGCGGCGCCGAGCGGCGCTTCCTGGCCGACGGCGACACGGTGACCATGACCGGCTGGTGCCAGGGCGAGGGCTACCGCGTGGGCTTCGGCGAGGTCGGCGGCCGCGTGCTGCCGGCGCGGACGAAGGCGTGAGCGACGGCACCGGCGGCATGGGCGAGGTGCTCTGGCGCCCGACGCCCGCGGCCGTGGCCGCCAGCCGGGCCGCGGCATTCCGCACCTTCCTGCGCGACCGCGGCCTGGCGCAGCCGGGCGACTGGGAGGCGCTGCGCACCTGGTCGGTGGCCGAGGCGCCGGCCTTCTGGTCGGCCCTGTGGGACTTCGCGGGCGTCGTGGGCGAGAAGGGCGAGGGCCCGGTGCTGGTCGACGGCGACCGTATGCCCGGCGCCCGCTGGTTTCCCCGGGCCCGCCTGAACTACGCCGAGAACCTGCTGCAGGGCGACGGCGCGGCCGAGGTCCTGGTCTTCCGCGGCGAGGATGGCGCGACGGTGCGCCTGGACCGGGCGGCCCTCTGCGCCGAGGTGGGCCGCGTCGCGGCCGGCCTGGCCGCCGACGGCGTGGGTCCGGGCGTGCGCGTGGCCGGGTTCCTGCCCAACATCCCCCAGGCCGTCATCGCCATGTTGGCCACCGCGTCGCTGGGCGCGGCCTGGACCAGCTGCTCGCCCGACTTCGGCGCCCAGGGCGTGCTCGACCGCTTCGGCCAGATCGGGCCGCAGGTGCTGGTGACGGCGGACGGCTACCATTACGGGGGGCGCGTGCACGACATCCGGCCCACGGTGGCCGGGCTGCAGGCGGTGCTGCCCTCGCTGCGGCGCACGGTCATGGTGCCGTTCGGCGACCCGGGCGCGGCGCTGCCCGCGGGTGTCACCGCCTGGGACGCCTACGGGAGGCCGGGCGCGGCGCCCGTGTTCGCGCACGTGGGCTTCGCCGATCCCCTGTTCATCATGTACTCGTCCGGCACCACGGGCCTGCCCAAGTGCATGGTGCACTCGGTGGGCGGCACCCTGCTGCAGCACCTGAAGGAGCACCGCCTGCACGGCGACCTCGGACCGGGCGACCGCATCTTCTACTTCACCACCTGCGGCTGGATGATGTGGAACTGGCTGGTGTCGGCCCTGGCCTCGCGGGCGACGGTGATGCTCTACGACGGGCACCCGCTGCAGCCGGCGACGACGCTGTGGGACTATGCGGCCGCCGAGCGCTTCACCACCCTGGGCACCAGCGCCCGCTGGCTGGCGGCGTGCCAGAAGGAGGGCCTGGTGCCGCGCGCGAGCCACGACCTGGGCGCGCTGCGCGAGATCCTCTCGACCGGATCGCCGCTCGCGCCGGCGACCTTCGACTGGGTGTACCGCGACGTGAAGGCCGACGTCAGGCTGTCGAGCATCTCCGGAGGCACGGACATCATCTCGTGCTTCGCCCTGGGCAGCCCCGAGCTGCCGGTGCGCCGCGGCGAGCTGCAGACGCGCGGCCTGGGCATGGACGTGGCGGTGTTCGACGACGCGGGCCGGCCGACGGTCGGCCGCAAGGGCGAACTGGTGTGCACGGCGCCGTTCCCCTCGATGCCCACCGGCTTCTGGAACGATCCGGACGGCGCCCGCTACCGCGCGGCCTACTTCGCGCGGTTTCCCGGCGCGTGGTGCCACGGCGACTGGGCCGAGCTGACGGCCTCGGGCGGGATGGTCATCCACGGGCGCTCGGACACGGTGCTCAACCCCGGCGGCGTGCGCATCGGCACCGCCGAGATCACCCGCATCGTCGACCGCCATCCCGCCGTGGCCGAGAGCCTGGTGGTTGGGCAGGAGCGGGGCGACGACGTGCGCGTGATCCTGTTCGTGGTGCTGCGCCCCGGCGCGGTGCTGGACGCCGCGCTCGAGGCCGAGCTGAAGGCGCGCATCCGCGCCGAGGCCTCGCCGCGCCATGTGCCGGCGCGCATCGTGGCGGCGCCCGCGGTGCCGCGCACCATCAGCGGCAAGTCCGTCGAGCTGGCCGTGCGCGAAACACTGCACGGCCGGCCGGTGACCAACACGGCGGCGCTGGCCAACCCCGAGGCCCTGGAGTTCTTCAGGCAGGCGGCGGCGGATCTCGCCGACTAGGCGACGGGTCGGGGCGGGCGCCGCGGGAGGGACCGTTCCCGCGGTTCGCGGCGGGCGTCAGCCGAGCAGGGTGTTCACGGCCCCGAGGATGTCCTCGTTGGTGAAGGGCTTCTTGATGGTGCGGTCGGCGCCCAGCAGCCGCGCCGAGTGCAGGTAGTTCTCGGGCTCGGCGCGGCCGCCGCCCGAGATGGCGATGACCTTCAGGCCCGCGTTGCCCCGCTTCATGTCCATGATGGTCTCGATGCCGTCCTTCTCGGGCATGATGATGTCGGTGATCACCAGGTCGAAGGCGTGGGCATGGAAGAGCTCGACGCCTTCCTTGCCGTTGGCCGCCGCCATGGTCTGGTAGCCCGCCCGGCCGAGCAGGCTCTCGAGGAACTCGCGCACCTCGTTGTCGTCTTCGATGACCAGGATCCTCGCCAAGACGCACTCCTTCCGTAGAGTCAGACCCCGGGTCCGCGCGACGCCGCCAGGCCATCGCGCACCGCGCCGACCAGCGTGTCGTGGGTGAAGGGCTTGCGCAACAGGAGCGCAGGGCCCGACGAACCCGCCTCGCCGACCAGCGGCGAATCCTCGTGGCCGGTCACGACGATGACCGGCGCTCCGGGGCGCACGGCGCGCCACCGGGCCACGACCGCGTCGCCGCCGACGCCGGGCATGGCCGCGTCGGTGACCAGAATATCGTAATGATCAGGACTTCCGGACAATCTGTCCAGCGCGGCGGCGCCGCCGATGCATCCCTCGCAGGTCATGCCGACCCGCCGGAGCATCGCAACCCCAACGGCCACGATGGGTTCCTCGTCGTCGACGAAGAGCACGCTGGTGCGGTCCCCGCCCGTGTCGATGGTCGCGGCGGCGGGGTCGTCCGCCAGCCGCGGCAGCACCACGGTGACGGTCGTGCCGCGGCCGGGGATGCTGTCCACCGCGATGTGGCCGCCGTGGGTCGTGACGATGCCGTGCACCACCGACAGCCCCAGGCCCGTGCCCTTGCCCACGGCCTTGGTCGTGAAGAACGGATCGAACAGGCGGCCGAGGGTGGCCTGGTCCATGCCGCAGCCGTCGTCGGC
>DAOPJF010000236.1:0-4968 GCA_035399525.1 Candidatus Krumholzibacteriia bacterium
CTTCAGCAGCAGCAGGTTCCCGTCGCAGTACAGCTCGTACTTCGAGGCGTCGTCGATCCAGTCGTTCATGGCCGGCGACTTGGTGTTCAGGCGGCTCGAGATGATGACGCGCGCGAAGTTCTCGAGCACGCGCGGCAGGAACAGCTCGCCCACGTGGCGGCCGAAGATCTCCTGGTAGATCATCACCTCGGTGGCCGAGTCCAGCACGTACGAGATGTTGATGAACTCGATGCGGTCGGTCAGCGACTGCAGGCCGCGGATGCTCTTGTTGTCCTCGGGGTTCATCACGCCCAGGAACAGCGAGTGCACGTTCTCCTCGATCTCCTCGACCTTGTGCACGCCGTCGCTGATGATGTTGTGCATCTCGAACAGGCGGTCGCGGTTGTGGCCCTTGATGTCCATCAGGGCGAAGATGCCGTTGTTGGTGCGCGCGTAGCGCGAGAACAGGTAGCGCACCTGGTTGCTGTCCTGCAGCAGGGCCGAGATGCGCCGCTGCAGCTGGGGGTTGGTCAGCACCGGCTGCCGGGTGACCCGGTCGCCCGGGTTGAACACGGTGATGCCCTCGCCGATGCGCCGGTTGAAGACGTAGGGCCGCGCCCGGATCATGCGGAAGACCAGGGCCGGGTCGCCGAGGCGGTGCAGCAGGGCCTGGTACAGCGAGGCGCAGATGGTGCAGGGCTGCGCCTTGAAGACCCAGTCGTAGTCCTTGCCCGCGGACAGGTTCCACTTGAACTCGTTGTTGGCGAACAGGTCGTCGAAGAACGCGGGCCGCGCGTCCTTGGGGATCAGGGCCAGCGGGTTGTCATGGCTGGGGCAGGGGACCTCGACGTACCCGCGGTCCTGCACCGCCCGCTCGGTCCGGTCCTGGCGTTCGGCGCGCTCGGGCCGCGGCGGGGCCGACGATCCGCCGGGAGCGGCCTCGTCGACCAGCGACTGGGCGGCGTCCCAGTCGCACAGCAGGCGGGCCAGCTGGTCGACCACCAGGCCCGAATCGTCGGCGACCTCGCGCAGGATGTTGCGGTCGAGGTGCCAGACCACCTCGTAGCGCATGCCCTCGGGGCTGTTGGCGTACTCCTCGAAGCGCTGCAGCAGGTTGTTCATGAAGACCGACTTGCCGCAGCCCGGGGGGCCGTCGAACAGGTAGATCTTGTTCTGCTGCGTGCCGCCGCGGAAGCCGGCGATCATGTTCATCAGGCGGTTGGCGAAGATGCGGTCGGCGAAGAACGGGTTGTCCACGTTCTCGGAGAACAGCCGCGCGCAGTCGTAGGCGATGAAGTTGATGGACTCGGGGTCGCCCGCGTACTCGTCGTGCCCGTCGCCGACGTAGGCGTGCACCATGTCGTGGAAGACCTGGTGGACGTTGCGGACCAGCCGCTCGGGATGCTGCCGCACGCGCTGCAGGAACTCGTCGAACGTGATGGTGCGCGACGGGTCGGCGCCGCCCGCCGTGTCGGTCAACCGCTGCATGGCGCGACGGATCTGGTCCATGCTCAGATCAGCCCCTTGCTGAGCTTGCGGTCCTTCATGGTGTAGCGCACGCGCTGCCATTGGATCTCCGGTTCCGCGGCGCCGTCGCCGCCGCCCAGGCCGGGCAGGGTCGGCTGCGTCGCGCCGTCGGGCTTGCGGTCCGGCCTGCGGACCGCCTTGACCTCGGTCGTCTCGAGGGTGACCTTGCCGCCCCACAGGTACTCCAGGCCCAGCATCACGTTGTGGACGTAGTCGCGCACCAGGGGCTTGCCTTCGAAGTGGTGCACCAGGGCCAGGCCTTCGGGGCCGGTGCGGTGCAGGTCGACCGTCACGTGGGGCGGATGGTAGAGCTTGTCCTCGACCATGGCCCGGTAGTCGCCCGCCTTGCGGCTCTTGACGTACCAGCGCCAGACCATGCGCTGCTCGTCGAGCACGCGGTCGGCGACGAACAGGCGGTGGCGGTCGACGAAGTCCTGCTCGAGGAACGTGCTGACGAACAGGTAGTCGTTCAGGTTCTCGCGCACCCTGAAGATGTAGTCCCGGCCCAGGCCGGTGTCGGCGTCGAACCGGCGGCGCTCGTCCGCGTCCAGCAGCTGCAGGAAGGCGCGGCTGTAGCGGCCCTTGTCGGCGGCCTCCTCGATGAACTGGAACATGCGCATCCCCAGCGCATACGGGTTCAGGCCCACGCGGGGCATCGAGGTGACCATGGCGTTGACGCGGGCGAAGTCGACCTCGTGGCCGGCGATGCGGTCGTCGCGCATGAACAGGTGCTCGTGCCAGTAGCTGGCCCAGCCCTCGTTCATGATCTTGGTGCGGATCTGCGGCTGGAAGTACAGGGACGTGCCGCGCACGATCTGCACGACGTCCTTCATCCAGCGGTTCTCCTCGGCGTTCAGGAACGGGCTGTGGTCCAGCAGGAACGCCACGACGTCGCGGCTGCGCGGGGCGCGCTCGCGCTCGGCGCGGTGGAACATGGCGGCGAACTCGGGGTGACGCCGGCCCACCTCGGCGAAGAACACGTCCTCGCCGCCCTGGCCGTGGGCGCGGGCCGCGGCGTTCCAGCGCTCGATCTCCTTCACGTAGTCGCCGGTGCGCACCTTCTTGACGTCCTGCAGGAAGACGTCGAAGTACCAGTCGATCCGACGGTTGGCGCCGCTGGAGGCCGGGCGGTGCAGGCTCGACAGCAGGCCGTGGAAGTCGACGAGGTTGTCCAGCGAGCGGGCGAACTCGATGACGTAGTCGACCCACCGGCCGTGCTCGCTGCGCAGGCGGGTCAGGGCGCGCTTGTCGGCCAGGGCCTGGCCGGCGAAGTCGTCGTCCCAGGTGTGCCGGAAGTACAGGTTGTTCTGGAAGAAGTCGATGTGGCCGAGCACGTGATAGAAGATCATCACGTTCAGCCAGTCGGGGTTGTTGTCGTTGTAGAAGCTGATGGCCGGCCTGGTGTTGATGACGGTCTCGTAGGGGTTGCTGGGGTACAGTTCGTAGCGGCCGCGGCCCTGCAGCACCTCGACGTCGTGCACCCAGTAGTCGTACATGGTCGGGATCATGACCTTGGGCGACAGCTCGAGCAGGTCGCGGTTGGTCACGACGTATTCCAGGGTCTCGTCGTCGAAGCGCAGCCCGGCGTCGCGGGCGCGCTCCTTGCAGCCCTCCATGATGGCCTTGGCGTGCTGGTCGATCAGCTGCATGGCCCCGCCTACTCCGCGATCAGCCGGCGGATGCCCTCGATCAGGCGCGACTCGTCCGCGCCCTCGGGCACCACGTCCAGGCGGATCAGGTCCTTCCGCTTCTCCAGCAGTTCCGACTTCTTCAGGTAGCGCTCGACCTCGGTCTCGCTCTTGGCCGCGTAGGGGCTCTGGGCGATGGTGATGCCGATGCGCGAGGCGTACGTCATCATCCGCTCGATCTCGGGGATGGTCTCCTTGCCCTCGGAATCCCAGTCGTCGCCGTCGGTGCCGTGGAACACGTAGATGTTGTAGTCGGCGGCGAGGTTCTCGCGGGCGACGATCTCGTTCACCAGCCTGAACGCGGCGCCCACCTTGGTGCCGCCGGCGACCCGGCTGTTGTAGTACGTGTAGAAGTCGTCCACTTCCTTGGCGCCCGTGTCGTGCAGGATGAACCGCGAGGCGACCTGGCCCTGGTACTGGTACAGGATCCAGCTGTAGATCATCACGTGCTGGCTGACCACCAGCTCGGTGGGCTTGCCGCTCATCGAGCCCGAGTAGTCGCGCAGGAAGAACACGACCGCCTGCGACTCGAAATCCTTCTCGCGGGACAGGATGCGGTACACCTTGTCGCGCGGGGCGATCATCAGGTCGGCCGGGTCCGGCACCTGCCCGGCCTCGACGCGGCCCAGCGCGATGTTGGTGCCGACGATGCGGCGCAGGGTGGCCTTCTTGTCCAGCAGCTGGCCGAAGCCGCGGTGGCGGTCGGTGAGGTCGTAGGTGAAGCGCGTGAGCGACCGCTTCTTGCCCTTGTCGCGCAGGTTGGGCAGCTGGAACTGCTCGGTCAGGATACGGCCGAGGTCGTAGGCGTTGGCCTCCATCTCGTGGGGGCCGCTTTCGCCCTGGCCGGGACCGGCGCCCTGGCCCTCGCCCTCCTGGGGGCGCACGGGCTGCTCGCCGATGACCTCGCCCTCTTCGCCCTCGCCGGTGCCGCCGGCCTCGCCGCCGCCCTCGGCCTGCTCGGCGAAGTTGGGGTCGTGGACCAGCTTGTCCTCGACGGTGGTGGGGACGACGACGACCTTGTTCTTCCCGCCGCGGCCCGGCTTGACCAGGCGGCCGATGCGGATCTTGCGCGGGAACCCGTCCTCCTCGCGGCGGGCGTCGCGGTCCATCAGGTCGTCCAGGGTGCCCACGCGCACCGCCCAGGTGCCGGATGCCGGGCCCATGGCCTGGATGAACGGCAGGTCGGCGAAGCGGTAGGGGTCGGCGTCGACGCGCGTGATCACGTCCAGGCCGGGGGTGTAGTCGGGCGCCGGCGGGCTCTCGGGCAGGCCGTGGTCGCCGCCGCCGAGCAGCTCGGCGCGCAGGCGCTCCTCGCGCTCCCGGGGGAGCCCGAGGTCGGCCAGTTCGGCCAGCAGCGCCTGCAGGCGGGCGTCCATGTCAGCTCTCGTCCTCCTGCGTGCAGAAGTACTCGATGGTCTTCTGGGCGCAGGTGCGGCAGTAGCCGAGCTTGTTCAGCATGGTGTCGACCATGCGGTCGTACAGCTTCTGGTTCTCCTCGTTGGTGCGGTTGGCCAGGGCGCCGATGAGGCTGCCCGCGCCGGCGATGTCGCTCTTGAGGCGCACGTCGGTGACGGCCTTGACCAGCTCGAGGTTGTCCATGAAGTCGTAGTTGGGGTCGAGCCCGATCTTCTGCCCGTAGATCTTGCGGATCGACGTGCGGAACGACTCGCGCTGCTCCTCGGTCTTCAGCTGCAGCCGCTCCTCGATGCTCTTGATGAACCGCTCGTCGACCTTCAGGGCCTTCAGCTCGCCGGTCTGCGGATCCTTGTACTTC
>DAOPJF010000237.1:0-4928 GCA_035399525.1 Candidatus Krumholzibacteriia bacterium
CCGACCGCGCCCGCGACCTGCTGGGCTCGTCGGTCATGGAGCACATGGCGCGCTTCGAGCTGGCCAAGGGCGGCTTCAGCATCGGCGGCCTGGCCTCGCGTCCCACCTGGACCCGCGGCAACCGCGAGCAGCAGTTCCTGTTCATCAACCGCCGTCCCGTCGAGAGCCCCGCGCTGCAGCAGGCCATCGTGCAGGCCTACCGCGAGGTCGTGCCGCCGGGCCGCTACCCAGTGGTCATCGCGTTCCTGCAGGTGCCCGCCGGCGAGGTCGACGTGAACGTGCACCCGGCCAAGACCGAGGTGCGCCTGTTGATGGAGCGCGAGGTGTTCGGCCTCTTGAAGTCGTCGCTGACCGAGGGGCTCAGCCTGCGCCAGGCCGCCGACCTGCGGCCCTGGCTGGGCGCGGGCACGGGCCAGGGCGGCGGCACCGACGAGGACGCCACCCGCCGCGTCGCCGAGGCCGAGGGCGACGCCCTGCGCCGCTACTTCCAGCGCGGCGCCTCGGCGGGCTACGAGTACAAGGGCGTGGCCCCGGGGCAGGGGCAGCTGTTCGGCGCGTCCGCGCTCAGGGGCGAGACCACCGACGACGAGACGGCCTTCGCCGCGCCGCGCACCACCGGCCTGGGCGCCGACCAGGCGCTGCACCCTGCGCCCTACTGGCAGCTGCACCGCACCTACATCGTCACGCAGATCCGCGGCGGCCTGGTGCTCATCGACCAGCACAACAGCCACGAGCGCATCCTGTACAACGAGGCGCAGAAGGCGCTGGACGAACGCATCGGCGTGCCCACGCAGCAGCTGCTGTTCCCGGCGCACCTCGAGCTCACGCCCGGCCAGGTGCAGGCCTGGCAGACGCACCGCGACCAGCTGACCCTCATGGGTTTCGTCATCGAGCCCTTCGGCGGCCAGAGCGTGCTGGTGCAGGGCATCCCCGCCAGCCTGAAGAACTGGAACGAGGGGCGCCTGCTGCTGGACATCCTCGACGACCTGGCCTGGGACGACAAGCCCAGCCAGGAGAACCGCGTCGACCTGCTGGCCAGCTACGCCTGCCACGGCGCCGTGCGCGCGGGCGAACCCCTGACCGTGCCCGAGATGCAGCACCTGGTCGACCAGCTGTTCGCCACCGACACGCCGCTGTCCTGCCCGCACGGCCGGCCCACGCTCATCCAGTTCACGCTGTCCGACCTGGAGAAGCGCTTTGGCCGCGCCTAGCGGCGCCTGCCCCGCCATCGTCGGCCCCACCGCCGTGGGCAAGACCCGGCTGGTGACCGCGCTCGCCGCGCGCCTGCCCATCGAGGTCATCAGCCTGGACAGCCGCCAGATCTACCGCGGCCTGGTCATCGGCACCGCCCAGCCCACCGCCGCCGAGCAGGCCGCCTGCCCACACCACCTGGTCGACTTCGTCGATCCCGACGAGGCCTACAACGCCCAGCGCTTCCGCGCCGACTTCGTGCGCGTGCACGGCGAGATCACCGCGCGCGGCGGCGTGCCCATCCTCGTGGGCGGCGCGGGACTCTACCTGACGGCGTTGCGCGAGGGGTTCATGGAGATCCCGGGCCACACTCCCGAGCGCCTGGAGGAGGTGCGCGCCGAGCTGGCCGACCTGGGCGACGCCGAGGTGCGCCGCCGCCTGGCCGCGGTCGACGCCGCGGCCCACGCCCGCATCCACGCCAACGACCGGGTGCGCAGCCAGCGCGCGCTCGAGGTGTTCCTGGTCGCGGGCCGCACCCAGACCGCGCTGCAGGCCGCGCAGGAACCCGACCCGGCGCTGGGCCTGGTGTTCCCGACCTTCGTGCTCGAGCGCGGCATCGACGAGCTCGACCGGCGCATCGCCGCGCGCACCGACGCCATGCTCGCCGCGGGCTGGATCGACGAGACCGCCGCGCTGCTGCAGCACCACCGCGCCGACGGCCCGGGCCTGGCCAGCATCGGCTACCGCGAGATCGCCGCCCATCTCGCCGGCGACCTGGCGCGCGACCAGCTCGCCGGGGCCATCGTGCGCGTCACCCGCCAGTACGCCAAGCGCCAGCGCACGTGGTTCCGCCACGTCGAGGCCGCCGGCCGCCATCATCCCGACGACTCCGCCCTGCCGGCCGCCGTGATCGCCGCGCTCAGCGGCCGAGGTTCATGATCGTCTGCAGCTGCGCCTCGTTCACGTCCAGGTAGCCCGGCCCCACCAGCCGCGGCACCAGCTGCCGCCAGTTCTCGCCCGCCTGGAACGCCGCCTGGAACAGGGGCAGGGCCTCGTCGAACCGCCCGGCGCCCACCAGCGCGGCCGCGTGCCAGAACCGCGCCTCGGCCGAGCCCGCCAGCAGCCGGTCGGCGTCGGCGTAGGCCGCCTTGGCCCCGTCGAGGTCGCCGCGCTCGACCGCGAGGTCGCCGTCGTTCATGCGCCCGTAGCCCCGGTGCAGCCGCAGCAGCCGCTGCAGCTCGCCCACGGGGTCGGGATGGTCCTCGACCCGCAGCTCGACCAGCACGTCCTCCCAGGGCCGGCCCGTCGCCTCGCCGCGCACCACCAGCAGCGCGGCCGACTGCCGGCCGCGGATGTCGCCGCCCTCGCCCTCGGCCGCCGCCAGCGCCGCCACCAGCCGCTCGGCCAGGGGGCCCTCGGCCGCCTCGAAGGCCCGGGCCATGGCGTCCGGCACGGTGGGATTCTCCATCAGGTTCGCCTGCACCGCGTAGCCCGACCCGGTGCGCCCGCCCGCCTCGGCGATGCACCGCGCCCCGGTGAAGTTGGCCACGCCGCCGTGCGCGTCGATCATGCCCACCTGCCGCATCTCGCGCCCGGCATCCTTCTCCAGCAGGTCGGCCAGCACCGACGCGGCGCCCTGCCCCGCCGCCATCAGGTCCAGCCCCGCCGGCCCGTACGACGGATCGACCATCGACTGCGTCGCCACCGCACCCACGCCCGCCCGCGCCCACGGCACCAGCTGCCCGACGCTGAACCAGTGCGACTGCACCGCCACGCCCAGGTCCCCGGTCACCGGATCCCGCGCCACGATGGAGTAGGTCGTCACCGGCCGCAGCGGCGACACCGGCGCCGAAGCAGCCGACACCGCGATGGCCAGGACGAGGACGAGCACGACGAACGAGGATCTCATGGCGGCACTCCCGGAAGAGGGGACGAGGCGGCACGGATGGAACGTCGCCGAGGCTACATCCCGCGGCGCGCCGGGGCAAGGGGCGGGGCGGGAATCGCCCCCGCGCCCGGGCCGTTGGGCCTCGGCGGGTGGGGTGGGGGCGTGGTAGAATCGGGGGGTGAGGGGGTGGTGGTCCTGTTCCATCCGGGAGGACTGGGGCTCTCTCCGGCCAGGGTCAACAGGTCGTGCGAAGCGGCCAATACGCGCACGGAACCCGGAAGCCTCCGGCGGGCGTGCACCCGGTATTCTCAAGAAGCGCCGACTGTGACGTCGTCAGCGTTCAGAAGGTCGATCTTGTTCAACAGTTCTAGGATTTCGCGGCATTCAGCCCTCGCAGTGGCGCTGCTTCTTTTCGTTTGGGGATGCAGAGGCGCCGAGCGCGGTGCGGACGCGTCGAGCGGGTTGCAGTGGGGGCCGTGTGACGCATCGCAGCTCAGCACCCTGCGGATTCCCCTCATGGACGCGGAGGGTGCCTGGGCTGGAGAGATTTCGGTGCGCTACTTCGAGGGGCGTGTCTTCGATCGGACGACCCCGGAGAGAAGCGGAAGCACGCTGCCGTTCGACTCGGTCTATGGAAACGACACGTACTATTTCTGGTGTGGTGAGCTGCATTGGCGAAAGACCCGGTCGTTCAAACGTGATGGACTTGTTGGCGTATCGGTCGCAAACCGGGACGTTGGGACAAAGGCCTGGTACGTGCTCCGGGACAGCGTGGTCTACGGCGTGGAACTGAAGTCCCACGACGAGAAGCTGGCGGCCACGGAACTCGCGCGGATCCTGGAATGCGATGGTGAATTGGCCCATGCCTACACGGTGCGGCCGCGGGTCGAACAGCTGCAGGGTGGTCAATGGTCGCCGTTGACCGCGTACCAGGCGCCGATCTTCTATACGTTTCGCCAACTGCGGGAGGATACGACGAGATTGCGGCTGAAGGTTGACCTGCTCGAGGCCACCTACAGCCGGTCGTTCGTCGCGGTCACCCGTCCGCGGGACGTTGACGCGTGTGCACGAGTGCGTATCGCGCGGCCACATGATGGTTTCTGGCCTCCGATTCCCAGGGACGCCCCCGCGTTCTTCAGTGAGTTTGTTGCCGATACGGTTGGCGTCGGCGAACCGATGGAAATCGAGGTGGGCGTCAGCGGCATTTCCCATTACTTCAGCTTTGATCTTTGGCCGTTGTGCGGCGGCGATCAGGCGGCGATTCGGCAGGGTGTTGCCTTCGAAAGGGCAAGATCCGCCCCCGTGAATTGGGAGAAGTGCCGTGGTGACTAGGTCCAGCCTCCCGGGTCGCTGACCTGCGGTCGCGCTGCGAAGCGATGCCGTCGTCGGGACCGTGCTGACGGACATCGTCGAGACCGACACCGGCGGCACCCTGCACGGCCGGGGCCGCCTTGTGGTCCGGTCGGCGGCGTTCGGGGCTTCCGCCGACGACCTCGGGCCGGCCGGATGGAAGCGCGCCGCCGTCCGCGACTTCCTGATTCCGCTCGTTAAAGGCGCGTCGTCCGACATGTAGCAAGACCCTCAACTGCAATATTTTTCGATATTTACCCTTGCCGCCGCGCCTTATTTTCGCTATCTTTACGCCATGCTCCACCCACACATGTCTTGCCCCTGGAGGACCCCGTCATGGCCACCCTCGTCGTGCCCGATTTCGCCGCCGATCGCCCTGCCCACGAGGCCCACGCCGCCCTGGTCGCAGCCGACCGCGCCGCCGAGGCCGCGCGTCACGGCGCGGTGCTGTGGTTCGGCGAGATCCTGCGGCGCGGGCTGTTCCGCGACCTCGGCTACG
>DAOPJF010000238.1:0-4925 GCA_035399525.1 Candidatus Krumholzibacteriia bacterium
CCGTGCTGGCGGCCGCGTCGGCGCCGGCGGGCCTGGTGCGCGAGGAGACGACGGCCCCGGCCGACGCCCGGGCGGTGTTCGAGCGTGTCCGCCAGGCCTTCGAGGCCGGTGACCAGCAGGCCCTGGCCGACCTGGTGCACGAGGACGGGCTGCGGGTGCGGGCCGGCGGCCCGGGGGCCCGGGATACGGACTACAGTCCGAGCCAGGCGTTCTACTACTTCAAGAACCTCTTCCAGACCCGCCGCAGCGTGTCCTTCACCTACATCCGCATGGAAGAATCGTCCGAGGGCCAGCGGGTGCACGCCATGGCCGCGTGGTCGCACCGCACCCGGGGCGGCGACGCGGACCAGGAGTGGCGCCTGGTCATCGTGCTGACCCGCCAGGGCGACACGTGGCGCCTGTCCGAGATCACCACCATCGGCTAGGAGGTCAGGGATGACCGCTGCGCGCGTGCGCTTCCTGCCCTGGGCCGGCGGCGCCTGCCTGGTCGGCCTGGGCGCGCTGCTGGCGCTGGCCGCAGCGGCGCCGGCGCAGGCGGCCGATCCGGGGGGGCGTGGGGCGTTCCTGGTCCTCGCGGTGATCCTGGCCCTGGTGTTCCCGTTCGTCGGCCATGGGAGCGCGGGGCCGGCGGCCCTTCGCGTCTGGCGGGCGGCGGGACTGGCGGCGGTGTCCGGCCTGGTGGCGGTCGGCCTGTGGGCGGTGGCGGCGTCTCCACGGGCCGACCGCCGCGAGGCCGACACCCCGCGCGCGGCCCGGAACCTGGCTGCCGCCGCCGAAGTGCTGGCCGACCTGGATCCAGCCCTGGTCGAGGTGCAGGCGGGGGTCGCCGACGCGCTGGCCCTGCCGTCGACCGGCGGCGCACCGGTGCGCATCCTCGACCAGGCCGCCTGGGACTGGCGCCGTGACGGCCGACCTCTGGCGGTGCTGCCGTTGGCCGGCGTGCTGTGGCGCGGCGGCGAGCGCCACGCCTGGTCCGATGGCGCGCGCCCGCTGCCGGCGCCGTCGGCGTCCGACACGGCCCTGGTGGCTCCGGCGGGTGACCTCGTGCTCTATCGCCGGTTCTTCCGCGTCGGCGCCGACCTGGTCGAGTGGCAGGTGGTCGTGGGCGACGAGGCCTTCCGGGCGCGCTGGCCCCAGGTCGTGGCGGCCACGCCGGGGCGGGCCCTGCTGTCGGGCCGCGAGACGCCGCTGGGAGCCGGGGACGAAGGGCCGCGGATCGTGCTCGCACCCGATCCCAAGGGCGATTGGAACGGCGAGGGCCGGCTCGTGGCCCGCCTGCAGGTCGTGGCGCTGGGGCTGTGGGTGCTCGCGGCGACGATCTTCGTGAGGATCGCCGCCGCGGGCCTGTGGTGGCTGGCGCCGCTCTGGCTCGGCCGCGCCCTGCTGGCTGCCGTCGAACTGCACCGCTGGCTGGCCGCGGCGTGGCCAGCGGCCGATCAGCCCGCACGTCCCGCCGACCTGGCAAGCCTCTGGGATCCCGCCTACTTCGCCACCCCGGTCCTGGGGGGATGGTTCGCCTCGGTCATCGACGCCCTGCTGACGGCCGTGCTGTTGGCGACCACCGTCTGGCAGGTCGTCCGGCGGGCCGGAACGGCGCCGGCGGGACGCGTGCGAGGCCTGCGGGCCGGCCTGCTGGCGGGGCTCGGCGCGGCGGGGCTGCTCGTGGCCCTGGACCGGCTCGCGGCCCTGCTGGCGGTCAACGCCAACCCGCGGCTGATCGGCCAGGGCGTGTCGCTGGGATCGCTGTCGTTCTGGGCGTTGCACGTGGTCCTGCTGCTGGTGGCGCTGTCGCTGGCCGTGGTGCTTGCGCGGACGGTCGCCGGGGGCTGGCCCGATGCGTCGCGGCGGACGGCGTGGCTGGGCGGCGGCCTGGTCGCGTGCGCCGCGGCTGCCGGCATCGCCGCGGTCGCGGGACAGGGGGCGGGCAACGGCGCGTCGGGAGCCCTGGTGTTGACCGGCGCGCTCTGGCTCGTGGCGCCGGGGCTCGCGCAGCCGGCGGGCCTGCGCCGACGCCTGGTGTGGCCGGTGATCGTACTGGCCTGCGGCGCCTGGAACCACGCGGCGCTGCGCCACGTGTATGCCGAGGGCGAGCGCGCCTGGCTGGCCGGCAAGGCCGAGGAGATCGTCTCGACCGACGCCCCGTGGCGCCGTTTCCTGCTGGGCGAGGTGCTGGCGGACATGCGCGCGGCGGACGATCCGCGGCGCGCGGCGCAGGCCGGCGGCGACGTCTGGCGCCAGGAGCCGGCGTGGGCCCTGTGGCGCCGCTCGGCGCTGCGCGACCTCGGCCTGCCCTGCCTGGTCGAGCTCCAGGATGCGGACGGCCGCAGCGAGGCGCTGTACGCTTCGGGTTTCCTGCGCGACTTCGGCTACCAGCCCGCGGACCAGGCCGAGTGGGAGGGCGGCGACGGCGAGTTCGGCGCCGAGGACCCCGAGATCTACTTCCGCACCGAGCGGCGCATCTACGCCGGCGGTGAAGAGGAGATCCTGGCCGGCGAGATCGCCCGGCGCGGCGGTCTCGGCTGGATCCACGTCGAGGTGCCCGTGCGCTCGTGGCGCATCGAGACCCTCCAGGCCGAGCTCGGCGGCGTGACGGACGCCGAGCCGGGCCGGTATCGCCCGCGCTCGGAGATCGACCGGCCGCTGCTGCTGCTGCACGCCGACGCCGGTGGTTGGCTGGACGCCGGCGACGGCGGCTTTCCCGACGCGTCGGCCGAACCGGCCCTGGCCGACCTGCGTCGCGGCGACGCCGCGTGGGCCGAGGTGCCCATCGAGGGTCGGCCGTGGCTGTGCCGGTGGCAGCCGCTGCCCGCGGACCAGCAGCGCACGCCGGGCGAGGGATTCATGCTGGGCCTGAGCCTGCCCGGCCCGGCCGAGCGCCTGCTCGACCTGTCGCGGCTGCTGCTGCTGGACCTGCTGCTGCTGCTGCTGGTCGCGGCGGCCGTGCAGGTGGTGCGCGCGCTCGAGCGTCGGCTCGGGGGCGCGGGGGCGGCCGCACCGTGGCGGGCCGGCTTCCAGGAGCGGTTCCTCGCGGGCTACCTGCTGCTCGGGTTCGTGCTGCTGGTGCTCGTCGGCGCCTCGGTCGATCGCGAGACCCACGAGCGGATCGCGGGCGAAGCCCGGGCCCGGGCGCGCACCGGCCTGGACCAGGCCGTCGACCAGCTGCGCGCGCTGCTGACGGACCAGGCGCGCGCCATGGCGGCCAGCGAGTACATCGACGACCTGCTGCGCGGGCAGCTGGGCGGCACGCGCCCCCTCGGTCCGGTCAGCCGGCAGCAGGGCATGGTCTTCGGCGGCGACGGCGAGCTGCTGCTGGACGAGACCCTCGGCGAGCTGGATGCCGCCGACGCCGCGGCCCTGCTGGAGGCGGGACGCCGCGCGCCGCTGGTGGTCCAGCGCGACGGCGACGACATCTACGTCGGCACGGTCATTCCCCTGGACCTGTCGGGCCTGGCGTCGCCGGCGACGGGCCCGGCGCAGCACCCGGCCGGGGACGAGACCAGTCGGGGTTTCTTCTTCTACCGCCAGCGCGTCGACTCGTGGCTGCTGTACAGCCTGGCCGACCTGGTGCAGGGCGAGATCACGCTGCACCTGGACGGGCGGCCCATGCTGGCCAGTCATCCGGGACCGGTGTTCTCGGGAGCCATCCCGCCCCTGGCCGAGGCTGCCCTGCTGGCGCCGATGCTGGATCATCCCCTGGCGCCGGGCGTGGGCGCCGCGTCGCACCGGCCCTTCGCGCTGACGGGCTGCCAGCCGTTGCCCGCGTTCACCGCCGGGGTCGACGGAGGCCTCCGGCGCGGCGCCGTGCCTGCGCTGCTGACGGTGACCTTTCCCGATCGCGAGCGCGAGTACATCGCCCAGCGCCGTGCGACGGCGCTGTTCCTGGCGGGCCTGGCCAACCTGATCCTGCTGACGGCGCTGATGCTGGCGCTGGTCATGTCGTGGGGCATCTTCCGCCCGCTGCGCGTGCTGATGACCGCGACGCGGTCGCTGGCCGGCGGCGACTTCGGGGCGCCGCTGCCCGAGGCCGGACACGACGAGGTGGGGCGCCTTTCCGACGCGTTCGGCCGCATGCGCGGCGAGCTGCGCTCCGCGCGCGACAGCCTCGCGGCCCGCGAGCGTTTCCTGGCGACGGTGCTCGACCGCGTGACCGTGGGCGTCGCGGTGGTCGCCGACGACGGCGGTGTGGCGGCGTTGAACCCGGCGGGCCGGCGGATCCTGGCGCGGTTCCAGCCCGGATTGGCGGTCGAGGCCGCGGCCGTGCTGCTGCGCGACCGGCTGCAGGCCGAGGGCGAGGGTGCGGGCCAGGTGCGCAGCGCCGACGGTCGGCGCACGCTGCGCGGGGCCGTCGCGCCCCTGGACCTGCCGGGCGGACGCACCGACGCCATGCTGGTCTTCGAGGACGTGACCGAGTTCCTCGAGACGCAGAAGCTCGCCATCAACGCCGAGCTGGCGCGGCAGGTGGCCCACGAGATCAAGAACCCGCTGACGCCCATCCAGCTGTCGATGCAGCTGCTGGGGCAGGCGTGGCGCGACCGGCATCCGGACTTCGACGGCATGGTCGAGCCGACGGTGCAGCGCGTGCTCGCGCAGGTCGAGCTGCTGCGCAAGATCGCCGCCGAGTTCAGCCTGCTCGGGAGGCCGGGCGACCTCGAGACGGTGCCGGTGGACCTGGCCCGGCTCGTGCGCGAGGTCGCGGCGGCGTGGACCGCCGGCGGTGCGGATGGCGGTCCGCGCGTCCGCGTGCCCGCGGCCGATCCGCCGGCGGTGCTGGCGGACGCCGACTCGTTGCGCAAGATCCTGGGCAACCTGCTGCAGAACTCGCTGGACGCGGCGGCGCCCGGGCGGCCGCTGACCATGAGCGTCGCCTGGCACGTCGAGCCGGGCACGGTGACCCTGGTGTGGCGCGACGGCGCCCTCTGGATAAC
>DAOPJF010000239.1:0-4910 GCA_035399525.1 Candidatus Krumholzibacteriia bacterium
GCCCATGGTGGGCATCTACACGCAGGTGAAGGAGGGCTCGGCGCGCGAGGACCAGCGCACCAGCGGCATGAGCCACATGCTCGAGCACCTGCTGTTCAACGGCACCGAGAAGTGGACGCAGGAGGAGCTCTACGCGGCCACCGACCGCCTGGGCGCCTACAACAACGCCAACACCACCGACTTCTACACCAACTTCATGACGGTGCTGCCCGCGGAGAGCCTCGACGCGGGCCTCGAGCTGCAGGGCCAGATGCTGTTCCACTCGCTGATCCCCGCCGACAAGTTCGCCAAGGAGCAGGGCATCGTCCTGGGCGAGATGGTGCAGGCGCGCGACCGGCCGGGGCACGCCCTCGAGGAGACCATCCGCGGCGTGCTGTTCGCCGGCTCGAGCCTCGAGCTGCCGACCCTGGGCACGCGGGCGACCATCGCGCACATGCAACGGGACGACGTGTACGCGTTCTACCGCACCTGGTACGTGCCCAACAACATGGTGCTGACCCTCGCGGGCAACTTCGACCGCGATGCGGCGGTCGCCCGCCTCGAGGAGATCTACGGCGCCGTCGCCCCGGCGACGCTGCCGTCGGAGCCCGTCGTGCCGCTGGCCGTCATCGACCAGACGCGCGCCGTCACGCGCCGGGCCGGCGACGAGCGTGTCGTGGCGCTGGCCTTCGAGGCGCCCACCTGGGGCACGGCGGACTTCCATCCCTTCGCGGTGATGGTCGACCTGCTGACCCTCGAGGGCACCGGGCTGCTGGCCCAGGCGCTCGAGGGCATCGACGCGAGCGTGCGGCCGTCGGTGGACCTGTGGTGGGAGAAGGCGCCGGGCTTCGGCCGCCTGGTGGCGCAGTTCACGCTGCCGGAGGGCTTCGATCCGGGGCAGTGCTACACCGTGCTGCAGGACGCCGCGACCCTGGCCCTGGACGGCGGCATCGCCGAGCAGGACCTGCTGGGCGTGGTGCGCATGGCCGAGACCTCGACCCTGCTCGAGCGCGAGCAGCTGCGCATGACCGGCCTGTACATCGCCGAGACCCTGGTGCAGGGCGGTGTCGACGAGTTCACCTCGTACCTCGACCGGCTGCGGGCCGTCTCGTCGGGCGACGTGCAGCGGGTGCTGGGCTCGTGGCTGACCGACGCGCCCTGCACGGCGCTGCTGGTCGAGCCCGCGTCCGCGCCCGGCGGCGAAGCGGCGGCGACCGGCGCGGCGACCCTGGCGGTCGACCGCTCCGAGCTGGGCAACGGCGCCGTGCTGGTGTCGCAGACCAACCCCGACAGCCCGGTCATGGCCATCCACCTGGCGGTGCGCGGCCGCGCCGTGCTGGACAAGGAGAGCGCCGGCCCCGGCGCCCTGGACATGGTGCACCGGCTGCTGGACGAGGGCTACGCCGGGTGCGACCGCGGCTGCCTGGCGCGCGAGCTGCGGGGCCTGGGCGCGGTGGTCAAGACGGTCGACGACCCCCGCATCCCCATGGACGACTACTACACCAACGGCCGCTTCAGCTGGGTCCGCATCGAGGTCGCCGCGGGGAACGGCGCGGACATGCTGGCGCTGCTGACGCGCGAGATCCAGCACGCCGCCTTCACCGAGGCCGAGTTCACCCGCGTGCGCGACGACCGGGTGGCCGAGCTGCAGCGCAGCCAGGCCAGCGCGCGCAGCGTGGCCAACGCGCTGTTCGAGCAGACCCTGTACGGCGAGCACCCGCTGGCGCTGCCGCCCGAGGGCACGGCCGCGTCGCTGGCGGCGCTCACCTTCAACGACGTGCGCATGCTGTACCGGCGGGCGTTCTCGCCCGAGAACCTGGTGTTCGCCGTGGTGGGACCGCTGACGCACGCCGACGTCGCGCGCATCATCGAGCAGAACCTGGCCGGTCGCGGGCGGCCGGCGCCCGGGCTGCCGCCGCTGGCGCCGACCGCGGCGCCCGCCGAGGCCTCGGCCACCGTGGGCGGGCAGCTGGCGGCGCTGCGCCTGGGCTCGGTGCTGGCCATCGATCCGGCCGACGCGTCGGCCCTCGAGCTGGCGGTGGCCGTGCTCAGCGACCGCATCGCCATGGACCTGCGCGAGACGCGCGGCCTGAGCTACAGCACCGGCGCCTCGCTCGAGACCCACGGCGACCGCGCCGTGTTCGAGGCCTGGCTGAACCCGCCGACCGAGCGCCTGGACGAGGGACGCCAGGCCCTGCGGGCGGCCGTCACCGGGTTCGACCCGGCGACCGTGACGCAGGACGAGCTGGACCGCATCCGCAGCGCCCGCAGCGGGCGGCTGATGATGCGGCGGCTGTCGTCGCTGGGCCAGGCCTACTACCTGGCCATGGCCGAGCTCGACGGCGACCTGGGCGAGTACCTCGAGGTGCTGCCGCGCCTGCAGAAGGTGACGCTGGAGGACCTGCGCCGCGTGACGGCCCGGTACCTGGCGCCGGCGCCGCTGGTGGACATCGTCGTCAACTGATCGCGAACCGCCTGTCCCCATCCGAGGAGACGCCGATGATCCGCCGCCTGGCCGCCCTTGCCCTCGCCGTGCTGCCGACCGCCCTGGTGCACGCCGCCGCGCCGGTCATCCACCACACCGCCGACGTGGTGCTGGACATCGCCACCCACGAGGCGCGCGTGTACGACCGCTTCACCGTGCCGGCCGGGATGACCGAGCTGTGGATCGGCGACGGGTTCCGCGTCGAGGAGTTCGACGCCGGCCGGGCCGACCCCTTCACCCCGCGCGTGGTGGAGGACGAGCAGGGACGCCGCCAGGTCATCGACCTCGCGGCCGTGGGCCTGGACCAGGGCGGCCAGGCGGTGCTGCGCATGGTGGGTACGTTCCACCAGCCCACCGACCAGGTGACCTTCTCGCGGGAGAACGTCGGCGGCGAGATCACCGCCACCGTGGGCGAGGAGGGCGTGTACCTGAGCGCCGGCGCCGGCTGGCTGCCCATGGCCGACGGCGCGCTGCACACCTGCGACCTGACGGTGCACGAGCCCGCGGGATTCAGCAGCGTGACCCAGGGCGAGCGCCAGGTGCTCGAGCCGGGCGTCACGCGCTGGCTGGCCAACCGGCCCAGTGACGGCCTGAACCTGGTGGCCAACCGCTTCGTGGTGAACGAGGAGCCCGCCGGCGACGGCGTGACCGCCTACACGTTCTTCCTCGAGGACGACGCCCGGCTGCGCGCCACCTACTTCGAGCGCACGCGCGCCTACCTGGCCATGTACGGCGAGATGTTCGGCCAATACCCGTACGCCAAGTTCGCCACGGTGGAGAACTGGTTCCCCACCGGCTACGGCATGCCCAGCTGGACGCTGCTGGGCAGCCAGGTGCTGCGCCTGCCGTTCATCCCCACCACCAGCTTCGGCCACGAGATCGCCCACAACTGGTGGGGCAACTCGGTGTTCGTCGATGCGGAGAAGGGCAACTGGTGCGAGGGCCTGACCAGCTGGTCGGCCGACTACCACTACAAGGAGCTCGAGTCGGCCGACGCGGCGCGCGAGTACCGGCGCAACCTGCTGAAGGAGTACTACGCGTACGTGAAGGATCCCTCGGCGGACTTCCCGCTGCGCGACTTCCGCAGCCGCCACAGCGGCGCCACGCGCGCCGTGGGCTACGGCAAGAGCATGATGGTCTTCCACATGATCGACCGCGCGCTCGGGCGGGAGAAGTTCCTGGAGGGCCTGCGCCGCATCTACGCCGAGAAGCAGTTCGCGGCCGCCTCGTGGGACGATTTCCTGGCGGTGTTCGGCGAGCTCGGCGATGTCGATCCCGCCCCGTTCGCGGCCCAGTGGCTCGACCGCGCCGGCGCGCCGGTGCTGGCCCTGGGCAAGGTCGAGTTCGGCGACGCCAAGGTGACGTTCACGCTGCAGCAGTCCGAGCCCGTCTACGGCCTGGACGTGCCGGTGCGCGTGGACGGGGCCGACGGTGCGGTGGTCACGAGCGTGCACTTCGCCAGCCGCGAGGCCGTGTTCAGCATCGACGCGCCGAAGGCCACGCGCGTGACCGTCGATCCGGACTACGACGTCTTCCGCCGCCTGCACGCGCAGGAGGTCGAACCCACGCTCAGCCAGGTGCTGGCCGAGGAGGCGCCCAACGTGCTGTGCGCCGATCCGGCCTTCGTCGACGGCGCCCGCACCTTCGGCGAGGCGTTCGCCGACGGCCGCCCATTCAGCCTGATCGAGGCCGAGACCCTGCCGTCGGACCTGCCGCTGGGCACGCACCAGTCGAGCATCGTCATCAACCCCTCGACCGAGACGGCCCTGGGCTACCATCGCCCCGAGGTGACGGTGGCCGGCCGCACGCTCATCGTCGAAGGCAAGCGGTACAGCCTGGACCAGTACGACCTGGTGTACTGCGCCGGCAGCCCGGCCCTGGGCGGCGTGACCGACCTGGTCGTGGTCTGCGGATCGCCCGATCGCCTGGCGGGCCTGGGCACGCGCCTGGGCCACTACGGCAAGTACAGCTGGCTGCTGTTGCCGGTGGGGCAGGGCAAGGTCGAGCGGGGCAACTGGGTGCCGTCGGCCTCGCCCCTGACGGCCAGCCGCTGACCGAATCCGAGCCCGACACCGGGGCCCGATTGTGCTACAATGGGCCGACGCGATCGCCCCGGCGGCCGCCGGGGCGTCGCGGCCATTCAATTGATTCATCCACAAGGATTTGCGTGGATTCCATGGGTGTCGTCCAGCGCCAGTGCCGTTCCGCCGTCGCCCGGGTGCGCGCCCGTGCGCGGCTCGGCGTGCGTCCGGCGGCGCCGCTCCTGTTGCTGCTGCTCGTGTTCGCCGTCGGCGGCTGCTCGGACGACAAGTCGACGACGCCGACGTCCGACGCCGCCTGGTCGGTGGCGCTCGAGCCCGAGTACACCAACCGCGCCGTCTGGGGCATGACCGCCGGCCGGTTCTTCGTCTGCACCGAGAACGGCATGGTGCGGCGCTACTGGGAC
>DAOPJF010000240.1:0-4892 GCA_035399525.1 Candidatus Krumholzibacteriia bacterium
ATGGTCGTTCAGGATGGTGCCGACGACGCTGTACCCGTTGCCGCAGACCTCGGGCCAGCGCATGGCCAGCGCGCCCACCAGCAGGCCGCCCAGTCCCATGGACAGGAACGGCGGGGCCTTCAGCGCCCGGAACGCGTGCTCCGACCCCCGCAGCACGCGCAGGAACAGCGGCGCCGCCAACCCGCTGGCGACACCCAGCAGCAGGTACAGCGGCAGCTCCCAGCCGTGGGCCAGCGAGAAGGCCGGGATGGCGTACAGCGGTCCCGACCCGCGCGCCTGGTGCACCACCTGGGTGGCCATGACCGACGCGACCACCATCGGGCCCAGCGTCTCCATGGCGATGGAGTGCAGCATGATTTCCGAGACGAACAGCGCGCCGGCGATCGGCGCATCGTAGGCCGCGGCGATGCCGGCGGCCGCGCCGCAGGCCACCAGGACCCGCCGCCGCGGGGCCGACCAGCGGCCCGCCTGGCCCAGCAGCGAGGCGGCCAGGGCCGACAGCTGCACGATCGGCCCCTCGCGGCCGATGGATCCGCCCGACGACACCGAGGCCACGGCCGACGCGATCTTCACCACGCTCTGCCGCACGGACAGGATGCCCCGGCGCAGGGCCACCGCCTCCATGTAGTCGGTGGTGTGGGGGCTGGAGGCGAACCGGCGTCCGGCGGTGATGACCGCCCCGGCGGCCAGGCCGCCGGCCATCGGCAGCAGCAGCCGTTCCAGGGGCGGCAGGTGGGCGAAGGATTCGACGAGCCCGCCCTGCTGGCCGGTCAGGCGGCGGTGGACCAGGCCCATCGACTCGCGCAGCACGATGGACGCCCCACCGCCGACGCCGCCCACGACGGCCGCCCAGAACAGCAGGATCTGCGTCTCCGAGAACCTGAGGCGCTCGTGCACGAGGATCCGCGCGGTCAACAGCGTGAACAGGCGGGAACGCCGCCGCGGCGGGCGCACGAGATGGCGAAGCCTGGTGAGGAATGCGGACATGGTCGTCGGTCCGGTCCCGGTTGACGCCGCGGGCGCGCCGGCCCCGGCCGCTGCCCAGGAGGACTAGATCACCCCGCGGCCCGGGTTTGGCAAGTCGCCGCCTTGGACCGGGCCCGGTCCCGTGGTATAGTGCGGGTCCCCCAGCATCACGATTCCGATGGCGATCCGAGGACCGGCGACGCATGACCCCGCGCACCCTGACCGTGCCCTTTGCCGACGACCTGCTGGCGGCCGCGGCCGACCTGCTGCTGTCCGCGCTGCCCGGCGCGGCCGACGGCGACCTGACCGACGCCCTGGTGCTGCTGCCCTCGTCGCGCGTGTGCCGCGACCTGCAGCAACGGCTGCTCGAGCGCAGCGGCCGGGACGCCCTGCTGCTGCCGCGCATCCTGACCGACGGCCAGTGGGCCGAAGAGATGGCCGCCGTGATGGGCCTGGGGGACGACGACCTGCCCGACGACCGGGTGCGTCCGCTGCTGCTGGCGCGCCGCCTGGCGACGGTCGACTGGCTGGACGGCGGGCCCTCGGCCGCGCCGGGACTGGCCGAGGCGTTCGTCGCGTTCTTCGACGAGGTGCGGCGGCACCGCCGCGATGGACTCGTGCTGCGCGCCGGCGATCTCGAACCGCTGCTGGTCATGGCCGGAGAGGCCGAGGCCGAGGCCGTCGAACGCGAGGTGGCGCGCATCCGCGAGGTGTGGGAGCTCTACCGCCGCGACGTCCCCGCCGACACCGTCGACCGCCAGGCGCGCGTGACGACGGCGCTGGCCGAAGGGCGGGGGCCGGCATCCGTGCGGCCGGCGCTGGTGGTGGTCGCGGGGTTCGGGCACATCGATCCCCTGCGCGCCGACCTGCTGCGGGCGGCCCTGGACCTGGGACAGGACCACCGCGTGCTCGTGCCCGCGGCGGCGACGCCGCTTTCGCAGCGGTTCGTGGCCACCTGGGGCGGCGCCGAGGCCGAGGTCGATCCGCTGGCGCCGACCCGCAGGCTGGTCGCCGCGCTCGGCGGCGACCCCGACGGGGCGGCGCCCGACGACGCGCCCCTGGGCGCCCGCCTGGCGGCGCTGGCGGCGTCCGGCGTCGCGGCGCCGGCGCCCGGGCCGCGGCTGATCGAGGCTGAGGACCCCGAGCAGGAGGCCGTGGCCGTGGCCGGCCTCGTGGCGGCGCACCTGCAGTCCCGCGGTCTGCCCGAGGGCGGGCTGACCATCGCCACCAACGATCCCGGCCTGGCCGCCCGCATCACCGCGCGCCTGCGCGACGCCGGACTGGACGCCGACAACACCGTGGGCGAGCCGCTGGCCGCGCTGCCGTCGGGCCTCCTGCTGC
This sequence comes from Candidatus Krumholzibacteriia bacterium, assembly GCA_035399525.1. GTDB lineage: Bacteria > Krumholzibacteriota > Krumholzibacteriia > LZORAL124-64-63 > LZORAL124-64-63 > JACZKN01. The sequence goes on from DAOPJF010000240.1 coordinate 2,308, forward strand.
GGCACCTGCTGCGCGCCGCGCTGACGGGCCTGCGCGCCGAGCCCCTGCTCGAGACCCTGACCCATCCCTACACGCGCATCGCGGTGGGCGAGGCTGGCGCCGGATCCTGGGCGCTGCGGCTCGAACGCATGTTCCGCCGCGAGACCGGCCCGCAGGCGGGCCTGGCAGCGCTGCACCGGCGCGCCGAGCAGCGCGACGCGGCGGCCACGGCCCTGTTCGGTCGCCAACTGCCGGGTATGCAGGCCTACGTGGGACGCATCGTCGAGGTCTTCGCGCCGCTGCTGGCGGTGGCCGACGGGCGCGCGCACCCGTTCACCGCGCTGCTCGATGCGCTGGAGACGACCTGGCAGGCGGCTGCGCCCGAACGTCCCCTCGGCGAAAGCGCGCAGTGGGCCGACGTGACCGCGGCCTACCGGCTGCTGGCGGCGCTGCGCGCCGAGGCGCCGCGCCTGGGTGCGGTCGACCTCGCCGCCTTCACCGCCGACCTGGGGCGCCTGCTCGCGGCCGAGACGGTGGTGCCGCACCGCCCTCAGGGCATCCCCATCGTCGTGACGGGCCTGGTCGAGGCGCGCCTGGCGCGCAGCGGCGTGCTGATCGCCGCCGGCCTGAACGACGGCGTGTTCCCGTCGTCGTCCGCCACGCCGCCGGTGCTCAGCGGCCGCGTGCGGCGCCGGCTGGGGTTGCCCACCTGGCGCGAGCCGCGGGCCCGCGACGCCGAGCTCTTCCTGCGCCTGCTGCACGCGGCGCCCGAGGTGGCCGGCACCTGGTCGCGGCGCCGTGACCAGCAGCCGGCGCTGCCTTCGGCCCTGGTCGAGAGGCTGTTGCTGGCCCTCGATCGTCCCCGGGCCGAGCGCGCCGAGGCCCGGCCGTGGCGCAGCGAGGCGATCCCGCACGAGGCCATCGCCCGCGGCCAGACGGCGTTCGTCGCCGAGCCCCTGGACGTGCCGCTCGCCGCCGAGGCGCGCCCGCTGCTCAGGCCGTCGTGGACGTCGCTCTCGCGCTGGCGCGATTGTCCGTACCGCTCGCTGCTGGAGAAGGGCTTCGCGCTCCGGCCCGACGACGAGGTGCGCGACGAGTTCGGCAAGCGCGAGTACGGCAGCGTGGCCCATGCGGTGATGTGCGCCGCGCTCGAGGGGACGCACGACTTCGCCTGCGCCGTCGTCGCCGGCGACGCGCCGACCGCCGAGGCCGCGCTGCGGGCCGCCGCCGAGCCGCGCTTCCTCGAAGGCGCCGACGTGCTGCCCGAGCGCCGGTTGTGGCTCGACACCTTCCTGAAGGTCGTGCCGACGATCGCCGGCATCGAGATCGCGCGGGCCCAGGCGTGGCGCACGGTCGCACGCGAGGCGGCCTTCACCTTCGATCTGCCCCGGCTGCAGGCCTGGGTCGAGGCACGGGCCCATGAGGCCGGCGAGGCGCCGCCGCCGCTGCTGCCGGCCCACGCGGTCGGCGTCACCTTCACCGGCGCCATCGACCGCGTCGACCAGGCGCGCGGCGCGCCGGGGACGCTGGCGGTGATCGACTACAAGTCGGGCGGCGTGCCGACGGCGAAGGACATCACGGCGCTCGAGGACATGCAGCTGGCGGTGTACGCGCTGGCCCTCGCGCTGGGCGCGGTCGCGGGCGTCGCCGGCGATCCCGTCGAGGCGGTGTTCTACGGGCTCGAGGAGAAGGGTTGCGGGCCGGTCCTCCCGAAGAACAAGCCGCACCCCATGGCCCGCGCAGCCGGCGAGCCGGGGCTGCTGCTGCCCGCGGCGCGCGAACTGCTGGCGCTGGCCGTGGCCGCGTCCGACCCCGGCCTGCCGGCGTCGCTGCTGCCGCGGTGGCGCACCGGCGAGGTGTCGACCGGCGACCTGCCCTGTCGCTGGTGCGATCATCGCGGCGTCTGCCGCATCGAGGAGCGCGACGTGCCGCCGGCGATCCGGCTCGGCCTGGACAAGGTCGTCAACACGAAGGAGCAGGCGCGATGACCGGGCACGACGCCGTCCAGGCCTCCCGCACCATCCAGGCCCAGGCCGCGTCGCCGGCCGTGTCGGTGGCCCTGCGCGCCTCGGCCGGGTCGGGCAAGACCACGGTGCTGGCCAATCGCTTCGTGCGCCTGTGCATCGAGGGCGAGGGCGAGGCCGCGCACCCGCGCGCCATCCTGGCCATCACGTTCACGCGCAAGGCGGCCACCGAGATCCGCGAGCGCCTGTTGGACCTGGCCCGCCGATTGGCTCTGGCCGATGACGCCGCCCGGCGCGACGCGCTGTTCGCGCTGCTGGGCGACCGCGAGCCGCAGCCGACCGAGCTCGATCGCGCGGCGCGGCTGTACGAGCGGCTGCTCGAGGATCCGGCGGGCCTGCAGATCGGCACCATCCACGCCTTCTGCCAGCGCGTCCTGGCGCGCTTCGCCACCGAGGCCGGGCTCGATCCCCACGCCGGGCTGCTCGAGGATCCCGAGGACCTGGTCGACGAGGCCCTCGACCAGCTGATGACCGAGGCCGCGGCCGATCGGCGCCTCGGCGCGCTGGCGGCCGAGCTGGGCAGTACGCCCATCGCGGTGCGGCAGGAGGTGCGCACGGTCTTCAAGGAGCAGATGCGCATCG